>DASPLZ010000144.1:0-7018 GCA_035627295.1 Phenylobacterium sp.
CATCGGCCGCTTCAATGGGGCCAAGGCGGTGCTTTCGGACGGCGCCGATACGATCGGCAGCGACCTGACCCAGAGCCTTGACCTGACGCTGGGCGACGGCGCCGACACCTTCTCGCTCTACGACGACGGCATCGCGGCGACCGGGTTCTCCAACCTGCGCGTCGAGGGCCAGTCGGTCGCCAGCTACGCCAAGATCACCGACTTCACGAAGGGCGAGGACCACGTGGTGCTCGGCGATCAGGTCGATGCGCTGACCGCCCTGACCACCTTCGTCGGCGAGGCCGCGACCCTGGAGGCGGCGCTGGTCAATGTCTCCTCGAGACTGGCGGCGAACGACACCGGCGTCTTCGAGTACAAGGGCTCGACCTACATCTATCACCAGGACGCCACGGTCGGGGTGAACACCGGTGACGGCCTGATCCAGCTGGTGGGCGTCACCGGGCTCACCACCGGCACGGGCGCCGGCCCCTTCGACATCCACTACGGCTGACGCGGACGGGCTGACGGCAACGCAACCATGCCCTAAATCGTTGTAGCGCCGCCGAGGCCCAAAGGAGACCGCGCCATGACCGACACCACGCTGAAAGCCGCCCGTCGCCGGCTGGAAGGCGCAGGCCGCAAGGCGCGGGCTTCGGCCGAGGCGGCGCGCGAGCGCCTGGCCGAGGCCGGGCACGAGGGCGCCGACTGGGCCTCCGACCGCAACGACGCCCTGCGCGAGCTGATGAGCCACCGGCCGATGGCCTCGGCCGGCGTGTCGGCCGCGGCCGCCTTCGTAGCCGGCCTGGTGATCGGCGTGCTGCTGGAGCGGGCGGTGGAGGCCACCGAGGAACGCCAGTGGCAGAAGCGCCTTCGGGCCGCCAAGTCGCACCTGCCGAACTGGCGGGACTACTAGCAGACCTCCCGTCGCGTTAAGGACAATTCGCCGCGCAACCCAAAGACGCGGTTGGCGGTGACGCTTGGCTGTAGGACTATGGTCAAGATGAGCGAGCCTGCGCCGCTAGTGTCCGAAGCCGTCGAGCGGTTGACCGCGCGGGAACGCGAGTGCCTGCGGCTGGTCAACCAGCATCTCTCCTCCAAGGAGATCGGCCGGCTGCTTGGGGTCTCCAAGTATACGGTCGACACGCACCTGGACCGCGCCCGCGAGCGCCTGGGGGTGGGCGATCGTTACGCCGCCGCCCGCCTTATGCTCGCCTACGAGGCGAGCGCCCAGGGCCCCGCCTCGCCTGTCCCCACCACGTCGGGACCCGACGCGGTCGGTATGGTTTCCAAAGCTGGAACGCCGCTTGCTGATCCGGTCAGCGAGGGGACCGACCTTGACCGATATGGCGCACATCACGGCGAACGAGCCGCCGGCGGGGAACGTGAGCTACGCGCTCTGGATCCGTCGGGAGGTGCTGCGCTTCGAGCGGGCCTGGCCGCCGATGGGCCCCTCCAGCCATTCGCCGGTGGTGTTCAGCTGGGAGCAGCTGGAGCGCCAGCTTACCGCTCTGGCGGCGACGCCGGCCCAGGCGGCCATGTGCAAGGACCTGGTCTCGGGCGTGCGCAAGCAGGCGCCGGGCAAGCCTTCGGAGATGATCCTGCGCGAGGTGCTGTGCCTCGCGGGCGTGATCATGGACGAGACGTTCCGACCCGAGTTTGGGGAGGACGAAATGAGCTGAGCCTCACCGCCCGGATGGGGGTGATCCTCGGGATCGCGATCCTCTCGGCCATGGCCTTCGGATCGCTGCTCGCGGGCCTGCACGCCCTTCGGGAGCTGATCTAAGCTCCGGCTCCGGCGCTCGCCGACCGGCCAGCGCCAGTAGCTTTCATCGACAACCGCATCATCAAACGACGCGCCGGGCCCTGGCTCCGCGCGAAAGGGAAAACTCATGCTTCAGCAACGTCGCCAGGCCGCCCAGCAAGTGGCCGACAGCCTGTTCGAATCCGAAGCCGCCATCGACGCGGCGATCGCCGCCGTGGCCAAGCTGGCCGGCGTCATGCCCGCCGTACGCGCCGACGCCAACCTCTCGGCCCTGATCGGCCAAGGCGCCCTGGAGCGCGCCATCGAGGCCATGGGCGAGCTCGGCGCGGCCCGTAGAGCCATCGTCGAGACCCACAAGGAGCTCTCCATCGCCCAGCGCGAGATCGGCCTGGGGGCGGTCGCCTACGGCACCGGCGAGACCAAGCCGAAGGAAGCGCCGACCATTGAGCTCGTAGAGTCTAGCCGGCAAGCCGCTTAACCCGTTGCGGAGAGCCGGTTAGCTTGGGGCCCTGGCGTCGCCGGGGCCCCAAGTGCTGTCCGATATCCTCACCGCCCTTCACCTGACCCAGCCGTCGCAGCAGATCGGCATGGCCGCGGTGCTGCTGACCGCCGGCTACGCCTTCTGGCGCGGCGGGCCGTGGGAACGGCTGGGCGGCGGCCTGATGCTGGCGGGCTGGATCGCCACGCCATACCTCTTGCAGCTGTCGCCCGCGCACCTCGACACCTGGACGATCCTGGGCGTCGACCTGGCCATGTTCCTGGCGCTCACCGCCGTCGCCCTGGTCAGCCACCGCTACTGGCCGATGGCCGTGGCGGCCTTCTTCCTGCTCGGCGTGCTGCTGCACCTGGCCCAGCTGATCGACCCGCAGGTGGCGCTCTCGGTGCGGATCGCCGCCACCCACATCTTCAGCTACCTGACCCTGGTCGGGCTCTGGGGCGGCATGCTGCTCGAGGCCGAGCGCGACCGGGCCGCCGCCGGCGAGGCGGCGACCCGCTAGGAGGCTGCGCACCCTCTAGGTCGGCAACTGCAGGCGGGGCCGCAGCGAGTCCATCACCGCCCGGGCGTCGAAGGCGCGCGGGTCGCCCTCGGGCTTGCGGCCGCGATGCATCTGGATCTCGGCGCTGGCCTCGTACTTGTCGATGGTCCGCACATCGACCCGGTCGCCCCAGAAGGGATCGCCGTACCACGGATCCCAGGAGCGCCAGCCGCCGTAGCGGACGCCGTAGTAGCGCCAGTGCGGCCGCCAGTAGCCGAAGCCGGGACCCCAGTAGGGCCGGTAGAACGGGTCGGGCTCGACGTAGGTGCGGGTCTTGCGGTCGGTGTCGCGGTCGACGATCACGAAATAGTCGTAGCCCTCGGCCACCGTCAGCTCGGCGGCGCGGAACAGCAGGTAGCCCTCCACCGTCTCGCGCGAGGTCAGGCTGTTGCCGGCGAAATTGACCCGGAAGCGGTCAGGCTCCAGCTGGGTCTCGGAAAAGCCGCCGGACACCTGCTGGCCCGGGATGTTCGGCTGGTACGGGGTGGCGGTCGCACAGGCCGAGAGCCCGGCGGCGACAGCCAGGGCCGCAATGGTGGCGGCCGTGCGAAGTCTCATGTCGCTTGTCCTCAGATAGGGTTCGGGTTCCCTCGAAACTTATGTAGGAAACTCGCGCACTTGGGGGAAGTTGCGGCGGCCAAGCTTCGCGCGGATGTGAGGTCTGCTATCAGTCCGCCGCATGAAGACCCGCGACGACCTCCTGGCCTTTCTGGACGCCCACGGAATCGACCACCGCACGGTGGACCATCTGGCCGTGTTCCGCGTCGAGGAGGGCCACGAGATCAAGGCCTCCATGCCGGGAGCCCACACCAAGAACCTGTTCCTGAAGGACGCCAAGGCCCAGCTCTGGCTGATCTCGGCGCTCGGCGAGACCGCCATCGACCTGAAGCGACTGCATCCGGTGATCGGCTCGGCGCGGCTCTCCTTCGGCAATCCGGCGCTCATGCAGGAAACCCTGGGGGTGACGCCGGGCTCGGTCACAGCCTTCGGGCTGATCAACGACGTGCATCGCCGGGTCCGGTTCGTCCTCGACAAGGCGCTGGCCGAGGCCGAGCTGGTCAACTTCCACCCCCTGATCAACACCGCCACCACGGCGGTCTCGCAGGCCGGCTTCCGCCGCTTCCTGGAGCTGGTGGAGGCGCCGCCGCTGATCGTCGATTTCGCCGCCATGCAGGTGGCGCGGGCCTAAAGCGCGTTGAACCGCGGCGCCTGCGCGACCATCTTGCGCGCTTGAGCGTTTCAGACCCTGACGGGAGCGAGGACCGATGAGCCTGATCGGAGAACAGGGCGCAAAGCCCGCCGCCGGCGGCGACCTGATCAAGGACGGCACGGACGCCGGCTTCATGAAGGATGTGGTCGAGGCCTCCCGCGAGGTGCCGGTGATCGTCGACTTCTGGGCGCCCTGGTGCGGCCCCTGCAAGCAGCTCGGCCCCACCATAGAGAAGGTGGTCGCCTCCATGAACGGCGCGGTGAAGCTGGTGAAGATCGATATCGACAAGCACCCCGGCTACGCCGGCCAGCTGCGCGTGCAGTCGATCCCCGCCGTCTTCGCCTTCAAGAACGGCCAGGCGGTGGACGGCTTCATGGGCGCCTTGCCGGAGAGCCAGGTGAAGGCCTTCGTCGAGCGCCTGGCCGGCCCGCCGCCGGCCTCGGAGATCGACGAGGTGCTGGCGCTCGCCAAGGAGAGCCTCGACCTCGGCGACCTGGGCGGCGCCGCCCAGGCCTTCGCCCACGCCCTGCAGATGGACCCGGAGAACCTGAAGGCCATCGGCGGCCTGGCCCGGGTCTATGTCGCCGGCGGCGACCTGGAGCGGGCCGGCGAGGTGCTCGCCCTCGCCCCCGCCGACGCGAAGGATCCCGACATCGAGAGCGTGCGCGCCGCCCTGGCGCTCGCCGCCGACGCGGCCGCCCCTTCCGAGATCGACGCCTTCCGCCAGCGCCTCGCCGCCAATCCCGACGACCACGAGACCCGCTTCGAGCTCGCCAAGGCGCTGGCCGGCCACGGCGACCTGCCGAAGGCCGCCGACGAGCTCCTCGACCTCATCGCCCGCGACCGCGAGTGGAACGACCAGGCCGCCCGCAAGCAGCTGCTCACCGTCTTCGAGGCGGCCGGCCCGAACTCCGACGTCACCCGCGACGGCCGCCGGCGGCTCTCGGCGATCCTGTTCTCCTGAGGCTCCGGATGCACGCGGCCTATCGTCATCTCGAGGACCTGCCGCAGCTGATCCCGGTGTTTCCGCTGGATGGCGCGCTGCTGCTGCCCGGCGGCGAGCTGCCGCTGAACATCTTCGAGCCGCGCTATCTCAACATGGTTGATGACGCGATGGCGCAGGACCGGGTGATCGGCATGATCCAGACCCGGGGCGGCAGCCGCGAGCATCCCGGCCTGGTCTCGGTCGGGTGCCTGGGCCGCATCACCGCCTTCGCCGAGACCTCGGACGGGCGCTACCTGATCACCCTCACCGGCGTCTGCCGCTTCACCGCCGGCGAGGAGCTGCAGATCAAGACGCCCTACCGCCAGGTGCGCGCCGACTACCGCCGCTTCGTGGCCGACCTCAAGGAAGAGGCCGCCGCCGAGGCCTTCGAGCGCGACCGGTTCCTGTCCGCCCTGAAGGCCTACCTCAATCAGCGAGACCTCGACGTCGACTGGGAGACAGCCTCGGCCGCGCCGGCGGACGCCCTGGTCAACAGTCTGGCCATGGGCCTGCCCTTCGACCCGGCCGAGAAGCAGGCGCTGCTGGAAGCCCCGACCCTCGCCGACCGCTGCGCCATCCTCACCGCCCTGCTGGAAATCGACGGCGCGCTCGACGATGACGAGCCGCCGTCGTTGCAGTAGGACGCTGGCATGAGCGACACGCCCCCCGCCCTCGAGGTCGACCCGCGCCTGCTGGAGATCCTGGTCTGCCCGGTCAGCCACGGCCGGCTGGACTACGACCGCGAGAAGAACGAGCTGGTCAGCAGGGCCGCCCGCCTGGCCTACCCCATCCGCGACGGCGTGCCGGTGATGCTGCCGGGCGAGGCGCGGGAGCTTGGGGAAGGGGAGTAGCGGGCCGGCCTTGCGTCCTTCGAGACGCCCGCTCCCGCGGGCTCCTCAGGATGACTCGTTCAGCACAAGCCTTAGTCATGGTGAGGAGCGGCGAAGCCGCGTCTCGAACCACGCACGGCGCCTCCGCGCTTAAAGCGCCTCGCCGCGCAGCAGCCGCGGCAGGTCGCCCACCGCGCCCCCGGCCTCCTCCATGAAGAACCGCCGCGCCGGGCCGATGCGGTTGACCACCGCCATCCCGGCGCCGCGCACCGCGCGGACCACCGCGTTGTCGGTCGAGAACAGCCGCGTGAAGACATCGGTCGCCGCCGCCAGCATGACGTTGTCGAACCGCCGCCAGCGGGCGTAGCGCTCCAGCACCGCCGGCGAGCCGATGTCCTCGCCGAGCCGCAGCGCATCGACGATCACCTCCGCCAGGGCGGCGGCGTCCTTCAGGCCAAGGTTCAGCCCCTGGCCGGCGATCGGGTGGATGCCGTGGGCCGAGTCGCCCACCAGCGCCGCGCGGGGGGCTGAGAGCCGCTCGGCCAGCTGCAGCGCCAGCGGATAGGTGAAGACCGGCCCCTCGATGGTCGCCTCGCCGACGAACTCGCCGAAGCGCCGCTGCAGGTGCGCGTGCCGCACCTCCGGCCGCGCGGCCTTCAGCGCCTCGGCCCGCGGGCGGCTCTCGGTCCAGACCAGGCTCGCCCGCTGCTCGGTCAGCGGCAGGATCGCGAAGGGTCCGCCGGGCAGGAAATATTCGTGCGCCACCCCCTCGTGCGGCCGCTCCAGCCGCACGGTCGCCACGACCGCCGCCTGCGGGTAGTCCCAGCCGATGGCGTTGATCCCGGCCGCGCCGCGCACGATGGAGCCACGCCCCTCCGCGCCCACCACCAGCGGGGCCGAAAGCACCCGGCCGTCGCCGAGCGCCACCTTCGCCGCGCCGGCCTCGAACGCCACGGAGGCCACGCGCTCCGGCGCCAGCAGGGTGATGTCGCTCTTCTCCACCGCCCCGGCCAGGGCCGCGCGGATGTGGCGGTTCTCCAGGAGGTAGCCCAGCGGCTCGCCCTCCACCCGCCCGGCGATCTCCTCGGCGTCGAAGCGCAGATAGGCCGAGCCCGGCCTCGGCGCGGCGGCGCCCGGCGTGTGGCCGTCGGTCACCAGGATCTGCTCGATCCGCTGGGCGTGCGGCTCCAGGTCCGCCGCCAGGCCCAGCGCGCG
>DASPLZ010000145.1:0-7661 GCA_035627295.1 Phenylobacterium sp.
GACCCGGCCGCGTTCCGCGCCGCCTTCGAGGCGCGGCTGCACGCTCTCTCCCACACCCACGACCTGCTCACCGCCTCCAGCTGGCGGGGCGCGGCGCTGCGCGACGTGGTGCTGACGGAGCTCTCGCCGCACGGCGAGAACCACTACCGCGTCGAAGGGCCGGCCGTGGACCTGACGCCGCCTCAGGCGCTGACCTTCGGAATGGTGTTCCACGAACTGGCCACCAACGCAGCCAAGTACGGCGCCCTCTCGCACGAGAACGGCTGCGTTCGGGTCGCCTGGAGCCTCGACGAGGCGGGCGTGCTCGTCCTCACCTGGAGCGAGAACGGCGGCCCGAAGGTCACCCCGCCCAAGTCCCGCGGGTTCGGCTCGCGGCTGATCGAACGCAGCGTGGCCGGCGACCTCGGCGGAACGGCGCAGCTGTCGTTCGACAGCGAGGGCCTCACCTGCCGGATCGAGACCGACCTGACGGCCCGCCCCTACAGCCGGTAGCCGCCCGCCGCCAGCTTGGCGAAGGTGGTCTTGGTGACCTTGATGTAACCCTTGTCCGCCGGCCGCAGCCAGACGGCGCCCTTGGCCGTGGCCGGGTCATAGCCTTCGGTCACCAGGTCGATCTTGCGGTACTTGAAGGTCCCGGTGGTCTCGATCTGCGGCAGCAGGCGCACGAACACCGGCCGGGCGTAGAAGGGCAGGTGGGCGTCCACATGCGCCTCGAAGGCGCGGATGTCGAACTCGGGCCCCACCACCAGCCCCGCCATACCCGCGCGCCCGTCCGCGCCCGGCACGGCGACGCCATAGACGTTGGCTTCCAGCACCCCCGGCGCCTCGGCCAGGATCTGCGCCACCTCGGTGGTCGAGACGTTCTCGCCCTTCCAGCGGAAGGTGTCGCCCAGCCGGTCGAGGAAGTAGAAGTAGCCCTCCTCGTCCTGTTTCATCAGGTCGCCGGTGCGGAACCAGGCGTCGCCCCTGGCGAAGACGTCGCGCAGGATCTTCTTCTCGCTCTCGGCCTTGCTCGCGTAGCCGCCGAAGTCCGAGCGGGCGTCGGAGCCGATCTGGCCGATGCATTCGCCCGGCGCGCCGACCTGGGCCGCTACGCAGAGCCCGTCGGTTCCGCGCACCGGCTCGCCGGTTTCGGTGTCCACCTCCACCAGGCGGATGTGGAAGCGGTTCTTCATGTACGGCGGCACCCGGCCGATCGCGCCGCGACGGCCGTCGAAGTTGAACAGCGAGACGTTGCCCTCGGTGGAGCCGTAGAACTCCAGCACCTGCGGGATGGCGAAGCGGGCGACCAGGTCGTCCCAGACGTCGGGCCTGAGGCCGTTGCCGAAGGCCAGCCGCAGCTTGTGGCGGCGGTCGTCCTCGCCCGGAGGGTGGTTCACCAGATAGCGGCAGAGCTCGCCGATGTAGACGAACATGGTGCACCGCTCGCGGACGATCTCCTCCCAGAAGTGGCTGGCCGAGAACTTCCGGCGCAGGATCACGCAGCCGCCGTTGAGGATCGCCGCCCCCGTGCCGCAGAGGCCGCCGGTGGCGTGGTAGAGCGGCAGGGTGACGTAGATGCGGTCGCTCTCCTTGGCCCCCGTCGCGCCCGCGAAGGCCCGCATATAGAGCTGGGCGCGCATGTGGCTCACCCGCGCGGCCTTCGGCAGCCCGGTGGTGCCGCTGGTGTAGATGAGGAGCGCGGTGTCCTTGGCGGTGATCTGGCCCCGCTGGCTGCGGTCCGGCCGCAACTGGCTGACGCTCTTCAGGGCCTTGGAAAGGTCGTGCTGCCCGGCCAGCGCCGGCCCTAGGGTCCAGCACTGCAGGCTCTTGGCCAGCCCCTCGCGCACCGCCTCGAAGGCGCCTTGCGTCTCCTCGTCGACGATCACCCGGGCGGCGCCGGAAATGGACAGGCAGTGCGCCAGGGCCTGGCCCGCCAGGTTGTTGTTCACCAGGGCCGCGGCCACGCCCACCTTGGTCAGCCCCAGCCACAGGGCGAGGTAGTCGATCCGGTTCGGCAGCAGCACCGCCACTGCGTCGCCGTGCTTCAGTCGCTGCCCCCGCGCCCAGTGGGCGTAGCGGTTGGCCAGCTCGTCCATCTCGCCATAGGTGAGGGTGCGCCCCTCGAAGACGATCGCCTGCCGCTCGCGCCAGCGGTCGACCGCCGCCTCCCAGTCGTCGCAGATCAGGTTTTCCGAATCGGGCGCGATCGACTTGATCCGCCCCAGGGTCCGGGAAAGGCCGCGCAGGAACCGCCACTCGCGCTGCACACGGGCCTTCAACGCCATTCGCCCCACCCTCCGACGGCGCAAGCTTGCTGGTCCGGCGCCGCCGGGGTCAAGCGCGGCCGTGGCCGCACCCCGCAATGGCCGGCGCCGGCGTGGCGCAAATGACGCACAGCTGATCTGGATTGGGACATGGCCCCGCTTCCGAAGGCGATTCTGTTCGATCCGGATGACACCTGTCGTCCGGGCGGCTCCAGTCCGAGGGCCGAGGGCCGAGGGCCGATCGGCTAGTAACTCAGCTTCGGATACCAGTCCGTTCCGCGCCCCTCCGGCGTCAGGTCGAGAATGGACCAAAGCGAGGCGATGTCCGGCGCATCGCGCGGGTCCTGGCCGGGATCGGCCATCTCGAAGTCCATGCCGCTGGACCAGAAGAGCCGCACCTTGTCGCCGTCCTTGCTGAACACGATCAGCGAGGCCCATTCCTGGCCGTCGCCGGGCAGCGCGCCGACATCGGTGGCGTAGTCGTCGCCGACGGTCTGCACGAAATCGAGGTCGGTCCAGCCGCGCTCCTGGGCGAAGGCCAGCTGGCGCGCCACCGGGCTGCGCCCCAGGATCTTCAGGGCCACCCGCTGCTTGATGTCGGCGGCGTTGCCCTCCACCGCGCCCAGCCAGTTGGTGCACATCGGACAGGGCCGCTCGCGCTGCGGCCCGAACATCCAGAAGTAGGCGACCAGGGTGTCCTTGTCGCCGAAGAGGTCGATCAGGCCGAGCTCCTCGCCGTTCGCATCTTTGAACCGGTAGTTCTTCTCGATCACCGGGCCCGGCGGCAGCGCCCGGCGCTGCTCGACGAGGCGCGTCATGTGCCGCCGGAACTCGATCTCCTCGGCCAGCAATGCATTGCGCGCCTGGCGATACTCTTCGCTCTCGCCCGGAAACGGCGGCTTGCGCCTGACGGCCCATTCGGCGGCTGGCGTGAGGCTGGGTCCATTCATGGCGGTCCTCCGAGGCCGATCTTCGCCCGCAAACTCGGGTGCGGCGCTCATGGTTGCCGCGCCGGAGCGGCGGCCACAAGCACCTGGTCAAGCGACATAACAATGTTACCGTAACGCTGCGTATCCCACGGATCAGTAGAGCCGGAGGCTGGGCCCATGAGGTTGCTTGCTGTCGTGTACGGAGTAGCCGCCTATGCGGTGTTCTTTCTGACCTTCCTCTACGCCATCGGCTTCGTCGGAAACCTGGTGGTCCCCAAGAGCATCGACTCCGGGCCGCCCGCCGGCCTGATCGAGGCCCTGGCGATCAACACCCTGCTGCTCGGGGTCTTCGCGGTTCAGCACAGCCTGATGGCGCGCCCGGCCTTCAAGTCCTGGTGGACGAAGATCGTGCCGCCGCCGGTCGAGCGCTCCACCTATGTGCTGCTGGCGAGCCTGGCGCTGATCCTCTTGTTCTGGCAGTGGCGGCCGCTGCCGGCGGAGGTCTGGAGCGTCTCGGGGCCGACGGCCCTGGCGATCTGGGCGGTGTTCTGGCTGGGCTGGGCGACGGTGCTGCTCTCCACCTTCCTGATCAACCACTTCGACCTCTTCGGCCTCAGGCAGGTGTGGGCCTACCGCCGCAACCATGAGACGCCGCCCGCCGATTTCAGGACACCGCTGTTCTACAGGGTCGTGCGTCATCCGATCTATCTGGGCTTCGCCATGGCCTTCTGGGCGGCGCCCGTCATGAGCCAGGGCCGCCTTTTCTTCGCCCTGGCCACCACGGCCTACATCCTGATCGCCATCCAGCTGGAGGAGCGGGACCTGGTGGCGACCTTCGGCGACCGCTACCGCGACTATCGGGGGCGGGTGGGCATGCTGCTGCCGCGCCTCTGGCCTTCGCGGCCGCAGGCGCCGAGCCCCGAGCCTCCGCCGGTCTAGCCGCCCAGTTCGCGGGAGCGGGCGGCGGCGGCGGCCACGGCGCGGGTCAGCAGGTCGCCGAAGCCGCCTTCGCCCAGCAGCACCTCCAGCGCCGCCGCCGTCGTGCCGCCGGGCGAGGTGACCTGGGCCCTGAGCTCGGCCGGCTCGGCGGCGCTCTCGGCCATCAAGATCGCCGCCCCCACCGTGGTGGAGCGGGCCAGCCGACGGGCCGCCTCGCGCGGCAGGCCGGCCTCGACGCCGGCCGCCTCCAGCGCCTCGACGAAGGCGTAGAGATAGGCCGGCGCCGAGCCCGAAGCGCCGGTCGCGGCATGCATCAGCGCCTCGTCGTCGACCTCGACCACCGCGCCCACCGGCGTGAACAGCGCCCTGGCCCGGTCGCGCGCCACCGCGTCGGCGGAGAACAGCGTCGCCGTCCCGTGGCCGACGGCGACGGCGGTGGTCGGCATCACCCGGGCGACGGGGCGTCGGAACACCGCCGCCAGGTCTGCGGTCGAGACGCCTGCGGCGATCGAGACCACCACGGCCTCGGGCGCCAGCTTCGCCGCCAGCCCGGCCGCCGCCTCCCGCCAGAGTTGCGGCTTCACCGCCACGAGCACGGTCTGGGCCCTGGCGACCTCGGCGTCGGGGGGGTTGAGCAAGGCGCCGTCGGCCTCGGCGGCCCTGGCGGCGTCGCCCGGCTGGGGGTCGAGGACGATCAGCTGTCCGGGATGCACCGCCCCCGCCCGCCGCCAGCCGTCGATCAGCGCCCCGCCCATGCGGCCGGCGCCGAGGAGGAGGATGGGGGTCATGTCGCGGCGCCTCCGTGCGTCCTTCGAGACGGCCGCTTCGCGGCCTCCTCAGGATGACTAGCTCAGTAGCGCACAATCTTCGCGATGCTCCACCCTGTGTCATCCCGGCCGTACCCCGGCGAAAGCCGGGGGGAGAGCCGGGACCCAGGGGGTTCTGCAGTGCGTCGGCCCTGGGTCCCGGATCGGCCCTGCAGGCCGTCCGGGATGACACAAGGGGGTGAAGCGGCGCTCAGGCCTCGCCCACGGTTTCGAACATGCAGGCGGCCATGCACTCGGCGGGGGTCTTGCCGCCGGCCAGCAGGAAGTCGAAGGCCGGGTAGAAGCGGTCGGCCGCCTCCATCGCCGCGTCGATCATCGAGGCGGCCTGCGGCAGGGTCGGCCGCTCGCCGGTGGTCAGCACCATCGAGTGGCGGAAGACGATCTCGCCGTCCTCGGCCCAGACCTCGAAGTGGCCGAACCAGGTGCGTTGGTTGATCAGGGTCACCAGCTCGTAGGCCGCGACCTTGCGATCCGCCTCCACCTGGCGGTTGATCGACAGGCACAGCTGCAGGCAGTCGGCTTCCGGCCGCCAGGCGAACCACAGCTCGTAGTCGCGCCAGTCGCCCGCCAGGGTGAAGGCGATGTCGCCGTCCTCGGTGCGGTCGAACTCCAGGTTCTCGGCGTTGAGCACATGCTCGACGACGTCCAGAGGATCGGCCGCGAAGAAGACGTCTTCGTCGGGTTGAGGCGTGTCCATCGGCGTCCTCTGCGGAGCGGCAAAGGCGCGGCTCGCGCCCGAATCCGCCGCTCACGAATCCTTGTCTAATCTGCTTCGCGGCCCCGCTGTCACCTGCTTCTTGCGACAGGCGAGGCACGTTCGCGTGTTTGGCTTTTTCAGCCCTTCGGCGGCGTCTTCATCGCCGCGATGTCGGCGCGCAGGGCGGCTATCTCGGCCTTCAGGGCCTCGAGCTCGTCGCGGCGCACCAGGTCGAACTCGGCCACGAGGCGGTCGCCCTGGGCGCGGAAGGCGGCCTTGGCCTCCTCGCCGGCGGCCTGCGCCAGGCCCATGGCCGCGCCGGTCAGCTTCGAGACTTCATCGAGAAAGGGGTTCTGGGTCTGCATCTTGACCCCAATATGGGGCGCCGGGGGGTGAAAGCGAAGTCCCGCTCGGCTAAACCGCGACCTGACGCCGCAACGAGGGCCTTGGATGCCGTTTCCCGACATCGATCCGGTGCTGTTCCAGATCGGACCGCTCGCCATCCGCTGGTACGCCCTGGCCTATGTGGCCGGGTTCATCCTCGGCTGGCGCTATGCGGTCCAGCTGGTGAAGGACACCCGCATCTGGGGGCCCGCCGGCCCGCCGGCGACGGTGAGCCAGGTCGATGACCTGATGCTGTGGATCACCCTGGGCGTCATCATCGGCGGCCGGCTGGGCCACGTCTTCTTCTATACGCCCGAGGTCATCTGGACGGACCCCGTGGAGATCCTGAAGACCTGGCACGGCGGGATGAGCTTCCACGGCGGGACCATCGGCGTCGGGGTGGCCATCATCGGCTTTGCGATCGCCAACAAGATCGACATCCTGCGCCTGGCCGACCTGGTCGCGCCGGGGGTGCCCTTCGGCCTCTTCTTCGGGCGGCTGGCCAACTTCATCAACAGCGAGCTCTGGGGCCGCACCACCGACGTGCCCTGGGCCGTGGTCTTCCCCAACGGCGGCCCGATCCCGCGCCATCCCAGCCAGCTCTACGAAGCCGCGCTGGAGGGGATCGTGCTCTTCCTGATGCTGCTCTGGGCGACCCACAAGGCCGGCTGGCTGCAGCGCCGGGGCGCGGTGACCGGCCTCTTCCTCCTCGGCTACGGGATCTTCCGCATCCTGGTGGAGACGGTGCGCGAGCCGGACGCCTACATGCCGCTCTTCCCCTTCGGCCTGACCATGGGGATGATCCTTTCGGCGCCGATGGTGATCGCCGGACTGATCCTCCTGGCCCTCGCCTTCTCCCAACCTAAGAACGTGCATGAGTCTGCGTGAGCGCCTGGCGGCCGAGATCGCCGCCACAGGCCCGATCAGCGTCGCCCAGTATATGACCCGCTGCCTGCACGACCCGCAGGACGGCTACTACGCCACGCGCCCGGCGCTCGGGCCGGAAGGCGATTTCCTGACCGCACCCCTGGTCAGCCAGATGTTCGGCGAGTTGATCGGCCTGTGGATGGTCGAGACCTGGCGCCGCCTTGGCGAGCCCTCCCCCTTCCGGCTCGTGGAGATGGGTCCAGGCGACGGCACGCTGATGAGCGACCTCCTGCGCGCCACCGCCCGCGCCCCCGGCTTCCAGACCGCCGCCGAGGTCTGGCTGGTGGAGACCTCCGCCCCCCTCGCCGCCCGCCAGCGCGAGCGGCTGGCCGGCCAGGCCGTGCGGTGGGCCCACCGGCTGGAGGACGTGCCCGGCGGCGCGCCCCTGCTGCTGGTCGCCAACGAACTCCTCGACTGCCTGCCCGCCCGCCAGTTCGTCCGCGTCGGCGAGCGCTGGATCGAGCGGCTGGTGGGCGTGGACGAGGCGGGAAACCTCGCCTTCGGCCTGGCCGAACCCCCTCCCTCCCCCTTCGTGGGGAGGGATAGGCCGCGCAGCGGCCAGGGTGGGGGAACCGCTGACTCGCCACAGGTCCCCCACCCGTCTCGCTTCGCGATCCACCCCCCCCACAAGGGAGAGGGAGATCTGATCCTGGAAATCTCCGACGCCCAGGAGGCCCTGGGCGCCCTGCTCGGTGAACGCATCGCCGTCGAC
>DASPLZ010000146.1:0-2197 GCA_035627295.1 Phenylobacterium sp.
CGTCGAGCGTGTGCGCCGATTGGAATTGCCGCAGGTCCCTGATGAGACGCCCATTAGGTACCAAGTGAGCGACTTCATTCCGGCGATGACGCACCAGAATCCCCCCGCATGGACTCCGCATTTCAGACCGTTCGCTCTTGATAAGCTATTCGATTTGACCCCAGGCGACTTTCACAATGCCAGTGATCTTCCGCGTGGGGAAATACCGCTGATTTCCTGTGGTGACGCGGACAACGGGATTGCGGCGTTTGTCTCTGTACCACCAGAAAATATTTACCATGGGAGACTCACGATAGCCTTCAACGGCATGAATACATTGACGACGAAGTTCCACTTTTATAATTTTGCCGCCAAGGACGATGTAGCTATTTGCGTGCCGAAGAAGCCTCTAAGGTTGACGACTCTAGTCTTTGTGCAACTTATGATGAATAGGGAGCGTTGGCGCTACTCATATTATCGTAAATGCTTCATGGATAAGCTGAGGCGGCAAAGCGTCATGCTTCCCGAAAAGGGCGGCTCCGTCGACGAAGATCTAATCGAACTTCTCTTGGAAGCGACGACTTACTGGTCTGCTCTGAAATCCCGTTTAGCGGCTTGAGACCTCCACCTCCAGGCTCCGCCTGAGCCTCTCCTCTGCCGTGAAGAACGGTAGGGGTTGGGGCAGCGCCGCGCTGAAGTTCGATTAGGATCAGTCCCCCCTGTCCCCCTCGTTCCTCGGCTTCTCCGTCTCCGCATGCTGCTGCACGTCCCGCCCCAGCGACCGGGACTGGTCGTCGCTCTCGGCGAACGTGCCGTCGTCGTTGCGGCGCTGGTAGCGCTTGTCGCCTGGGTGCGGCTGGTTGAGTTCGCGCTCGCCCATCATGGCCTCCGTCCTTTGCGTGGCGACAGGTCAACGGATGGCTTCGCGCCCCGTTCCGGCCGGCCGGCGCGGGCGCGGGGGCCTCAGTGGCCGCGCCCCGGCTCCATCCCGCGCATCGCCTCGGCGGCGGCGGCGCGGGCGACGCGCGAGATCGCCGCCCTGACGTCGGCGCGGGCCATCACCTTCTCGACCCGCGCCTGGATCCTCGGCTCGGCGGCGGCGATCAGCGCCTTCATCCCGGCGTCGGCGACGACCCGGCCGTTGGTGCAGTGGAAGGCGCCGCCGCCGAGGCGCGCCTCGAAGCCGTCCCACTCGCCCGGCCCGTAGCCGCATTTCTCCCGGATCAGCGCCTGCTCCTCCGCCGTGAACCAGGAGCCGCCGGAGCGCAGCTCGCGGTTGATCAGCTCGGAGAGCGCCGCCTCGCCGGCGACGGGGGCGGCGGAGGCGGCCTCCGCCGACAGCGGCAAGGCCAGCGCCAGCGCCAGCGCCAGCGCCAGCGCGGCGGCGATCGCGGTTCGCTTCATGTCGACTCTCCTGCCCGGTCCAGTCCTGCTACACTTGTAGCAGGTCGGGCGCGAAAGGAAAACGATTTTCGGCCGCGGTCACACCCTCACCGCGAGCACCGCCGCGACCACCGCCAGCAGCAGCGCCAGCACCGTGATCCCGGTCCACGGCACCCAGCCGGGCTTGTCGAGGTCGCGGCGCTTGCCGCGGGCGTGGTCGCGCCAGGCGGCGAAGCCGGTGAGCGCGGCGAAGAGGCCGGCGGCGGCCCAGAGGAGGCGGGCGGGGTCGTCCATCGCCGCACAGTGGTGCTTTGCGGCGGGGGAGGGAAGAGGGGGACGGCCGGCCGGCGGGGCCGAGCGCCGCCCGGCTCCCGATTGACGAGTTGCGCGGCGTTCGCGGGTTGGCCATGAGGCCAGGCGGGGGCGTGAACATCGGAGACAGAGTGATGACTTCAAGAAGCTTCGCCCTCGGCGCCCTCGCCTTCGCCGCCGCCGCCGGCTGCGCGCCGTCGCGCGAGGCGGTGGAGGCGGGCGAAGCGGCGCTCCATGCCGACACGGCCGTCGCCGCCGCGGTCGATTCGCCGCTCCGCGGCGAGTCGAACCGGGCCCGCGACGCCTGGCGCCGCCCGCGCGAGACGCTCGGCTTCTTCGGGGTCGAGCCGGACGACACGATCGTCGAGATCTGGCCGGGCGGCGGCTGGTACACCGAGATCCTCGCGCCGCTGGTGCGCGAGCGCGGCCGCTACGTCGCGGCGGGCAATGGCGGCGTGCTCGGCGGCGCCCGGGCGCTCGCGGCCAGGGACCCGGCCGCCTTCGGCCACATAGGCTACGCCGC
>DASPLZ010000147.1:0-3808 GCA_035627295.1 Phenylobacterium sp.
CTGCGACGACGAACTGAAGTACGAGGTGCTGGGCCGCATCGTGGCCGAATACGAGGCGCTGGCGGCCGCGGGCGGATCGATCCTCGGCCGGAAGATCGTCGAGGCGATCACCGTCAACGGGGTGCGGGTGCATCTGGAGGACGGCAGCTGGGTGCTGGTCCGCGCCTCGTCCAACAAGCCGGAGATCGTGGTGGTGGTCGAAAGCGCCCGGTCCGAAGACGACATGCGCGCCCTCTTCCGCGAGGAGGTGAAGCCGCGCCTCGCCAGGCGGCCAGAAGTCGGCGCCTACAACCAGGAAATCTGATCTCCCTCCCCCTCGTGGGGAGGGTGGGATCACCACTCGCCCTTCCGGCGCTTGCGGTTGGCCTTGCTGATCCGCATCCAGACCTTCATCGCCTCGGCGCGGGCCTGCGGGTCCTCCTTGCGGTGCTCGTGGGCCAGCTCCTTCTGCAGCTTGACCCAGCTCTTCCAGCGGCCGTCGTCGAGCTCGCCGCTTTCGCGCGCCGCGCGGACAGCGCAGCCTGGCTCGGCGCGATGGCGGCAGTCGCGGAACCGGCAGCCGCGCGCCAGCGCCTCCACCTGGGCCTCCACGTCGCCGAACACCTGCGCCACGCCGGCGTCGGCGTCCCACATGGTGAGCTCCCGCATGCCGGGCGTGTCGAGCAGAAGCGCGCCGCCAGGCAACCGCACGAGCTCGCGATGGGTGGTGGTGTGCCGCCCCCGGGCGTCGTCCTCGCGGATGTCGCGGGTGGCCATGTGGGCCTCGCCCAGGAGGGCGTTGACCAGGGTCGACTTGCCGACGCCAGAGCTGCCCAGCAGGACGGCCGTCTCGCCGGGCCTAAGGTAGGGCGCCAGCGCGCCCAGCCCCTCCCCGCTCAGCGCCGAGAGCGCCACCACCGGCGCGCCGACCGCGACCCCTTCGGCGGCGGCGATCAGCGGGGCTGGGTCCTCGCAGAGGTCGGCCTTGGTCAGCACCACAACCGGCGTCGCGCCGGAGTCCCAGGCCAGGGCGAGGTAGCGCTCCAGCCGCCGCAGGTTGAAGTCGGCGTTCAGCGAGGCGGCCAGCAGCGCCGTCTCGACATTGGCCGCCACCACCTGGACGTCGACCTTGGGGCCGGCGGCGCGGCGCTTGAAGACGCTGCGCCGCGGCAGGAGGCGCTGGATCATCGCCGTCCCCTCGCCCGGCGGCGGCTGGCAAGCGACCCAGTCGCCGGCCACCGGATGGCCGACGCGGGCCTCGGCCTCATGCAGGAAGCGGCCGGAAAGCTCGGCGTCGCGTTCGCCGTCCGGGGTGACGAGCCGATAGCGCCCGCGGTGCTGCAGGATCACGCGGCCGGGCACTAGGCCCTCGGCGGCATGGGGTGCGAAGTCGCGCTGGAGCGCATCGCTCCAGCCGTAATCTTGGATCAATGGAGGAGTTCCTTTGGGATGCCGTAAGGCGCCCCGGCGGAACGATCAGCTCAGTTCAGGCCCGGGCGCGCGGAAGGGTTCGGCGGTTCATCGCAATCATGATCTCGACCCTCCTTCCTTGGCTTTCTCAGGGTTCGGCTGAGCGTTGAGGCTAGGCGCCCCGCGAGAGGCGGTCAAGCGGCTCAGGCGATGCCGTGTTCCTTCAGCAGCGCCTGCTCGTCGCCCGACACCCAGCCGAACACCTTCGGCGCCCCGTCCAGCACCTGGACGAAGTAGTGGACCTCGAAATCGATCGTCACGTCCGGCCGGCCCTCGCGGGCGTAGGCCGCCGACCAGGCCACATGCGCCATGCAGTGAAGCTCGTCGATGGGCGAGAGGCGGATCTCGCGGATCCGCATGCCCTTGGTCCCCATCGCCCGATAGCGCTCATAGCCCTGCGCCATGACCGCCTTGAGCTGGTCGTCGTTGCTTCCGCTCATCACCCCGGCCGGCGAGGCGGCGATGAACTCGGGCGCATAGAGCGCGGCGACCTCGTCCATGTCCGCATCGCCGCCGAGGGACCGGTTGAAGACCTCGGCGTACCGCTCGAAGAACGCCCTGACGGCGGGTTCCATCGTCTGCATTCCTGATACGGCCCGGCCGGATCGGAGGCGGCGCGGCCCTCGCGGGAGAGCCGCGCCCGATCCGTCAGGCCGGTACGGCCACCCGCCGCACCATGTTGGCGTAGTCGTCGGCCAGGGCGAAGGTGATGTTGCCCGGCGTGAACCTGTGCTCGCCGATCTCGCCCACCGGCGTCACTTCGGCGGCCGAGCCGGTGATGAACACCTCGCGGAACGTCCCGAGTTCGGAAAGCGGAATGGTCCGCTCCACCACTTCGAAGCCGCGCTCCCGGGCCAGCTTGATCACCGACTGCCGGGTGATGCCGTTCAAGAAGCTGTCCGGCGTCGGCGTGTGGATCACCCCGTCGCGGATCAGGAAGATATTGGCCCCCGTCGCCTCGGCGATGTTGCCTTCCAGGTCGAGGAACAACGCATCCGCATAGCCCTCCCGCTCGGCGGCGTGCTTGGAGAGGGTGCAGATCATGTAGAGGCCCGCCGCCTTCGCATGCACCGGCGCGGACCGCGGGTCCGGGCGGCGGTACTTGGAATAAGTCAGGCGGATGCCCTTCTTCTTCTGCTCCGGGTCGAAGTAGCTCGGCCACTCCCAGGCGGCGACCGCCAGGTGGATCTTGGTGTTCTGCGCCGAGACCCCGATCATCTCCGAGCCGCGCCAGGCGATCGGCCGCACATAGCAGTCGGTGAGGCCGTTCTTCTCGCACACCTCGATGCAGGCCCGGTCGATCTCTTCCGCCGTCCAGGGGATCTCCATGTCCATGATGCGCCCGGACTCGATCAGCCGTTCGCTATGGGCTCGCAAAGCGTAGATTTCGCCGCCATACATGCGTTGGCCCTCGAACACCGCGGAGGCGTAGTGCAGGCCATGGGTCAATACGTGCACCTTCGCCTCGCGCCAGGCCACGAACTGGCCATCCAGCCAGATCCAACCGTCACGATCATCGAAGGGAACGAGAGACATCGGCGAAAATCCTCCTTTCGCAGGTACGAGGGCCATAGACCTTCCGATCCGCCAGCCGTCAAACGAAATGGCCGCCGATGAGCCTCGCTGAACCTGACCGCAAGGAGCGTCACCTGCTGGTCGTCGACGACGACGACCGCATCCGCGAGCTCCTCAAGCAGTATCTCTCCAGGCAGGGATTCCGCGTCTCCGCCGCCCGCGACGGGGCCGCCGCGCGGCGGATGCTGGAGGCGCTGGACTTCGACCTGGCGGTGTTCGACGTGATGATGCCCGGCGAGGACGGCTTCTCGCTCACCCGCTGGCTGCGCGGCCGCCAGGGCCCGCCCGGCCGTACGCCGGTGCTGATGCTGACCGCCCGCGGCGAGGCCGGCGACCGCATCGAGGGGTTGAAGACCGGCGCCGACGACTACCTGCCCAAGCCCTTCGAGCCGGAAGAGCTGCTGCTGCGCATCGAGGCCATCCTGCGCCGCGGCCTCGCCCCTCGCCCGGCCGGAGCCGTGCTCTCCCTGGGCGCCTGCCGTTTCGATGCGGCGCGCGGCGAACTCACATGCGACGGCGCCCCGATCAAGCTCACCGAAGCCGAGGTCGCCCTGCTTCGCCGCCTCGCCCGCTCGCCGCATGAGGCGGTCGACCGGCTGGAGTTGGCCCGCGAGACCGTCGATCCCTCCGGCCGCGCCGTCGACGTCCAGGTCACGCGCCTGCGCCGCAAGATCGAGGCCGACCCCAAGCAGCCGCGCTACCTGCAGACGGTGCGCGGGGTCGGCTACGTCCTGGCGCCGGACTGATGCGTCTCGTCCCGCTGAAGGTGCTCGGACGCTGGTTC
>DASPLZ010000148.1:0-4667 GCA_035627295.1 Phenylobacterium sp.
CCCACCGGCGAGGCGATCACCATCGACAACTACGGCCGGGCCGCCGACAGCCTGCGCCGCGACCTTCGGGTGGCGCAGGTGATCTGCCTGACCGCCTAGGCGGGGGCCGGCTCGGCCACCGTCGGCGGGCGCGGCGAGCGGGCGGCGACCACGAAGGCCAGGGCGATGGCGAAGACGCCGATCGCCGTCGAATAGAGGAAGAAGACCACATAGCCGGCGCCCAGCATGGCGGGGGTGACGCCGGCGGTGGCCGCGCCCTCGGCCAGCGAGCCGGCCGGCAGGCGGGCGAAGAGGCCGGTCAGGCCCGCGAACGGCCCGCCGGGCTCGGCGGCGCGGGCCGAAGCTTCGACCAGCCGGCCTGACTGCGAGGCGATCAGCTTGCCGGGCAGGGCGTAGAGCGAGGTGAAGAGCGCGTACTGGGTGGCGGTGAAGCCGGCGCTGGTCAGGCTCGACATATAGGCGATCAGGGCTGTGCCGGCGTAGCCGGTGGCGAAGTTGTCGATGCCGATGGCGACGAACAGGGCCGAAAGCTCCGGCCCCTGCACCGCCAGCCAGGCGAAAACCAGGTTGGAGACCGGGCTGGCGAAGGCGCCGATCACCATGGTGCGGATGATGCCGAGCCGGGCGACCGAAAGGCCGCCGACGAAGACCCCGATCATGGAGGCGACGACGCCGAACACCTTCCGCACCTCGGCGATCTCGGTCTTGGTGAAGCCGAGGTCGAGGTAGAAGGGGTTCATGATGTTGAGCACGAAGTCGGCCAGCCGGTAGACGCAGATCAGCGCCAGGATCAAGGTGGCGAGGCCCGCGAAGCGCTCGAAGAAGTCCTTCAGCGGCGTGCCGAAGGAGCCGGCCAGATAGGCGCCGGGCCGGGTGCGGTAGCCGGGGACCGGCCAGCAGGCGGCGATCAGCAGGGCGAAGCCGACCACGACGCCGGCGACCTGCACGAAGACGCCCGAACCCTTGGCGGTCCAGGCCGCCGCCAGGCCTTCGGCCGCGCCGCCGGCGCCGAGCGCGGTCAGGGCGCTGGCCAGCAGGTCCGGCTTGCCGGTGAGGCCCGAGCCGATAATCAGGGCGGCGAGCGCGATCAGGGCCAGGCGCACCAGCCATTCGCCGAGCTCGGCCGCAGGGCGCGAGGGCAAGTCGCCGACCGGGATCGGCCGCACCACGTGCTGCGCCTCACGCGGGGCCAGCAGCACGGCGGCGACGCCGACGCCCATCAGGGCGGTCATCACCGCATAGGAGAAGTTCCAGCTGTAAAGCTCGGCCAGCACCAGGGGCGCGGCGCCGGCGACGATCACCGCCACGCGGTAGCCCCACTGGTAGGCGGTGGCCATCGGTCCCTGCCGGTCGCCGGGCGCGGCCTCGATGCGCCAGGCGTCGATGACGATGTCCTGGGTCGCGCCGGCGAAGCCGACGAGCACCGCCAGCACCGCCATGCGGGGAAGATCGGCGGCGGGGTTGGCGCCGGCGATCAGCCACAGGCCGACGACGATCGCGGCCTGGGCGACCAGCATCCAGGACCGCCGGTGGCCGATCAGGCGGGTGAGGCCGGGGATGTGGACGCGGTCGACCAGCGGCGCCCAGACGAACTTCAGCGAATAGCTGAGGGTGGCCAGGGCGAAGAAGCCGATCACCTCCAGCGACAGGCCCGCCTCGCGCAGCCAGGCCGACAGGGTGTCGAAGATCAGGAGGTTCGGCAGGCCGGCGGCGAAGCCCAGGGCCAGCATCACCAGGATGCGGCGCTCGAACCAGATGCGGATCGCCTGGCCCCAGCTGCGCGCCTCGGCCGGGGCTTCGGTGGCGGCGTCGTTGGCCATGGACCGCTCCGCGCTGGGGCGCGGAGGCGCCCGGGATCAGCCGGCGAGCTTGGCGTGCGCCGCCGGGCGCGTCCAGCCGTCGGCGGCCCAGCGGGTGAGGACCCCGCGCAGGGCCTCGGGCGCCAGCGGCTTGACCAGGAAGTCGTCCATGCCGGCGGCCAGGCACGCGCGGCGGTCGTCCTCGAAGGCGTCGGCGGTGAGGGCGACAATGGGGGTGGCCGCGCCCTGGGCGCGCAGGCGGCGGGCGGCCTCCATGCCGGAGAGCCTGGGCATGCGCACGTCCATCAGGATCAGGTCGTAGGCGCCGGCGGCGGCGGCCTCCACGGCGGCTTCCCCGTTGGCCACGTGGTCGACCTCGCAGCCTTCACGGGCCAGGAGGGTGCGCGCCAGGATGGCGCTGATCGGGTCGTCCTCGGCCAGCAGCACCCGGCGGCCGGACAGCTCGGCCTGGACGATGCGGTCGTCCTCCTCCGGCGCGGCCTCGGCGGCCTGGCCGAGGGCGAGCCCGATCCGCTCGGCCAGGGAGCGGCGACGCAGCGGCTTGATCAGATAGCCCTCGAAGCCCTGGCGGCGGCGGGCGGCGATGCGGTCGCGCTCGGCGGGGGAGAGCAGGACGATGGCCGGGGCGCCGAGCGCGGCGGCGGGCGCCTCGCCAATCAGCGCCTCGTCGATGAGGATGACGTCGGCCGCGGCCGCAACGGCCTCGGCGCGGGAGGCGACCTGCACGGCCTCGCCCCCGGACGCGGCGACCTGGCGGGCGGCGGCGTCCCGCAGGGCCGGGCGGGCGGAGGCGACGACGACGCGGCGGCCGGCGAGGGCCTGGTCGGGGACGCCGGCTCGGCCGGGAAGCTCCACCCAGAAGGCCGCCCCGCCCAGCGGGCTCGCGTCCAGCCCGACGGCGCCGCCCATGGCCTCAGCCAGCCGTTGGGCGATGGCCAGGCCCAGGCCCGCGCCGCCCAGCTGGTGGGCGTGGGCCGGGTCGGTCTGTACGAAGGGCTCGAACACCCGGGCGCGGTCGGCCGCCGGCACGCCGGGGCCTGAATCGGCGACGGTGAAGCGGATGGCCCCGCCGCGCGGCTCGGCGGTGAGGAGGACGCCGCCGGCCTGGGTGAACTTGACGGCGTTGCCGAGGAAGTTGAGCAGCACCTGCCGCAGTCGCCCCTCGTCGGTGGTCAGGCGCGACAGGCCCGGCGCGGCGGCCCAGCCGATCTCCAGGCCCTTCTCATGGGCGCGCGGTGCGACCAGCTCGGCGACTTGGCGTAAGAGGTCCTCCAGATCGAATTCGGCGGCCTGGGTCTCGATGCGGCCGGCGCCCAGCTTGGCGAAGTCGAGCACCTCGTTGACCAGGCCGAGGAGGTGCTGGCCGCTCTCGGCCAGGGCCGAGACGTAGGACTGTTGCTCGGCGGTCAGCCGCGTGCCGGCCAGGAGCTGGGCCATGCCGAGGACGCCGTTCAGCGGCGTCCTGAATTCGTGGCTGAGCGAGGCCAGCTGTTCGGCGGTGATGGCGGTCTGGCGGGCGGACATGGCGGCGAGCCTAGCGGCGGCGGCTTAACGGCCGGTCAAGCCGCTGTCGGAGAGCGCCGCCTCGGTCGACCAGACCGGCGGGGCGCGCTCGGCCAGGCCCCCGAAATCCGCCGCCGGCCCGACCCGGCGGTAGACCAGCGCCTCGGCCACATGGATGCGACGCACGCCCTCGGCGCGGTCGAGGTCGGCGATGGTGCGGGCCAGCCTGAGGGTGCGGGTCCAGCCACGGGCGGTGAGGCCGCCGGCCTCGGCGGCGCGGGCGAGGAGGGTGCGGGCGGGCGCGTCGAGGTCGCAGGCCTTCTCCAGGGTCTCGCCCTCGGCGCGGGCGTTGAGATCGGCAGCCTCGGGGCCGAGCTCGGCGGCGCGGTCGCGCTGGCGCTGGCGGGCGGCGACCACGCGGGCGGCGACCTCGGCCGAGCCTTCCGTCGGCATCGGCAGGGCGAGGTCGGCGGCGGCCACCGGCGGCACGTCGATCTGCAGGTCGATGCGGTCGAGCAGGGGGCCGGAGATCTTGTTCTGATAGTCCCGCTGACAGCGCGGGGCCTTGCCGCAGGCGCCCCGCCCCGGCCCGCCGACGCCGCAGCGGCAGGGGTTCATGGCGGCGACCAGCTGCACCCGCGCCGGATAGCGGATGTGGAAGTTGGCGCGGGCCACCGTCACCTCGCCGGTCTCGAGGGGCTGGCGGAGGGATTCGAGGGCCTGGCCGCTGAACTCGGGCAGTTCGTCCAGGAAGAGGACGCCGTTATGGGCGAGGGAAACCTCTCCCGGCTTGGCGCGCAGGCCACCGCCGGTGAGCGCGGCCATGCTGGCCGAGTGGTGCGGGGCGCGGAACGGCCGCGCGCGGGTCAGCGCGCCCTTGGCGATCAGCCCGGCCACCGAATGCACCATCGAGGTCTCGAGCAGTTCGGCCGAGGTGAGCGGCGGCAGGATGCCCGGCAGGCGCTGGGCCATCATCGACTTGCCCGAGCCCGGCGGGCCGCAGAACAAAAGGTTGTGGCCGCCGGCGGCGGCGATCTCCAGGGCGCGCTTGGCGTTCTCCTGGCCCTTGACGTCGCGCAGGTCGGCGACCGCCTCGCCCTCGACCACCGGGCCGGGCTCGGGATGGCCCATCACCTGCGTGCCGCGGAAGTGGTTGACCAGCGCGATCAGCGAGCGCGGCGCGAGGATGCGGTGTCGCCGGCCCAGGCGGCCTCCGGTCCGCAGGCCTCCGGGCAGATCAGGCCAAAACCCATGGCGCTGGCGGCCATCGCCGCCGGCAGGGCGCCGGCCACCGGCATGATGCGGCCATCAAGCGACAGTTCGCCCACGGCGCTCCAGCCGTTC
>DASPLZ010000149.1:0-7215 GCA_035627295.1 Phenylobacterium sp.
CGAGATGCTGGAGACCATCGGCACGGTCGACAACATCAAGGACTACGTCCAGGGCGTGAAGGACCGGAAGTACAAGCTGATGGGCTTCGGCCACCGGGTGTACAAGAACTTCGATCCGCGAGCGAAGGTCATGCAGAAGACCTGCCATGAGGTGCTGGCGGAGGTCGGCCACGGCGACGACCCGCTGCTGAAGGTGGCCATGGAGCTCGAGAAGATCGCGCTCAACGATCCCTTCTCCGTGGAGCGCAAGCTCTATCCGAACGTCGACTTCTATTCGGGCATCACGCTGCGCGCGCTCGGCTTCCCGCCGGAGATGTTCACCGTCCTCTTCGCGCTGGCCCGCACCGTCGGGTGGATCGCGCAGTGGAAGGAGATGATCGAGGACCCGTCCCAGAAGATCAGCCGTCCGCGCCAGCTCTACACGGGCGCGGCCCAGCGCGACTACGCGCCGATCGAAGCGCGCGGCTGACGCTCGGCGAGCAGCCGAAGGATCGTATCGGCGGCGAGCTCCGACGGATCGGGGCCGCCGCGCCCCATCTTCTCCAGGGCCGCGTCCTGCGCGGCCGCCTGGGCGGCGCGCCGTTCGGGATCGTCGAGCAGCGCGCCGACGGCCTTCGCCAGGGCCGGCCCGTTGCAGTCGTCCTGGATGAACTCCGGCGCGACGAAGTCCTGGGCGGCGATGTTGAAGAGGGTGATGAACCGCGTGCGGATCAGCGCCTTCAGCGCCAGATAGGTGAGCCGGCCGATGCGGTAGCCGACCACCATCGGGCGGCCCGCCAGGGCCAGTTCCGTGGTCACCGTGCCGCTGCAGGCCAGCGCCGCCGTGCCGGCCAGCATGGCGTCATCCTTCAGGGCGCCATCGACGACGAAGGCGCGCTCGCCCCAGCCGGCCACGTCGGCGCGGACAGAGGCGGCGACCGTCTCGGCCACCGGCACGACGACGCGCAGGTCCGGCCGCTCGGCGAGCAGGCGGCGGGCGGCGTCGGCGAAGGGCGGCAGGACGTTCTTCATCTCGCTAGGCCGGCTGCCGGGCAGGACCAGCAGGATCGGATCGCCCTCCCCCGCCCCGATGTGGGCGCGCAGGCGCGCGGGGTCGGCCTGGCTGAAGTCGCGGGCCAGGGCGGGATTGCCGACGAAGGTGGTGGCGAGGCCCTCGCGTTCGAAGTGCGGGGCGTCGAAGGCGTGGATGGCCAGGAGGTGGTCGACCGCCTGGGCGAGGGTGCGCGCGCGGCCGGGGCGTGAGGCCCAGACCTGCGGACCGACGTATTTCACCAGCAGGGTCCCTGGCAGTTGCCGACGCAGGCGCTGGGCGACGCGCAGGGTGAAGCCCCACTGGTCGATCAGTACGGCGACGTCGGGGCGCTCGCGGCGGGCCAGCGCGGCGGTGGCGTCGGCCAGCCGCACCACGCGCGGATAGGCCTTCACCCCCTCCCAGAGGCCGAGGATGGAAAGCTCGGCGATGTCGAACAGGCTCTCGATCCCCTGCTCGGCCATGCGCGCGCCGCCGACGCCGACAAAGCGCACCCCCTCGTCCAGCCGCTGGCGCAGCGCCTTGGCCAGGCCCGCCCCGAGGGCGTCGCCCGAGGCTTCTCCGGCGACCAGCATGACCGTCAGCGGCCGGTCGGCGCTCAGGGGTCTATCCCGACGATGAAGAGGCCGAGCTCGTCGGCGCGGGCGATGGTCTCGGCGCGGTCGAGCACCAGCAGGTGGCCGGTCTCGCCGGCGATGCCGGCCAGGCCCGCGCGGGCGGCGCGCTCGACGGTGCCGAGCCCGATGGTCGGCAGGTCCACGCGGGTCTCCTGCACCGGCTTGGGCGCCTTGGCGAGCACGCCGCGCAGCTGGTCGGGCGCGCCCCGCAGGGCCGTTGGCAGCTCGGCGACGCGGCGCAGCAGGGCGTCGGTGCCTTCCTGGGCTTCGACGGCTAGCACCAGGCCCTCGCAGACCACCGCGGCCTGGCCGATGTCGAGCTTGCCGACGGCGCGGGCGACCTCCAGGGCGCGGGCGATGTCGGCGGCGTGGGCCTCGCCGGGCGCGTGGCGGCCGAGCGGGCCGGAGGCGATGGCGAGGTCCTGTTCCACCTCCTGGGCGCCTTCTATGGCGAAGCCTTCCTTCTCGAACTCGCCGAGCAGGAAGCGCAGCAGGCCGTCGTCCCCCTTGCGGGCGGCGGCGATGGCGCCCGGCAGGGCCGCGAGGCCTCGCAGGTCGGGCGCGAGATTGCGGAAGTCGGGCCGCGCGACGATGCCGGCGAAGCACACCGAGGCGCAGCCGGCGGCCTTGAGCGCCTTGATGCACTTGCCGAGTTCGCCCAGGCCGATGTCGGCCCCCGGGTGCTCGGCGAGCTCGGGATCGGCGAAGCCCTTCAGGCGGACGACGAAATAGGGCCGCCCGGCCGCCTCGCAGTGGTCGGCTAGCTCCCGCGGCAGGCCGCCGCCGCCGGCGATCAGGCCGAGCTTTTTCATCGCGCTCAGACCTCGCGCTCCGGCAGGCAGAGCGGACGGGCGGCGTCGGCGCGGATGAAGTCGATGATCTCCATCACCTCGGGCACGGCCTGGTAGGTGTCGATGGTGTCGGCCAGGCGCTCCTGGAAGGTGCCCTCCTCGGCGAACAGCATGCGGTAGGCGGCGCGCAGGCTGTTGATCGTCTCGCGGCTGAATTCGCGGCGCTTCAGGCCGACGAGGTTCAGGCCCTCCAGGTGGGCGTGGTTGCCCCAGGCCGAGCCGTAGGGGATCACGTCCTTGGTGACGGCCGCGAGGCCCCCGATGTTCACATGCCGGCCGATGCGGCCCCACTGGTGCACGGCGGCCAGGCCGCCGATCAGCGCATATTCGCCGACCACCACGTGGCCGCCGAGCGTCGCCGCATGGGCCAGGATCACGCGGTCGGCCAGCACGCAGTCGTGCGCGACGTGGGCCTGGGCCATGAAGAGGCCGTCGGCGCCGACGGTGGTCACGCCGCGGTTCTGGGGCGTGCCGCGGTGCATGGTGACATATTCGCGGATGGTGTTGCGCGGACCGATCTCCAGGCGGGTCGCCTCGCCGTTGTAGAAGGTCACCTGCGGCGGGCCGCCGAGCGCGGCGAAGGGGTGGATGACGCAGTCCTCGGCGATGGTGGTCGGGCCCTCGACCACCACGTGCGAGATCAGGCGGGTGCGGTCGCCGATGGAGACGTTCGCGCCGACGATGCTGTAGGGGCCGATCTCGACGTCGGCGCCCAGCACCGCGCTGGGATCGACGATGGCGGTTGGATGGATCTTGTGGGTCACTTGGTCTCCACCAGCATGGCGGCGAACTCGCACTCGGCCGCGAGCTGGTCTTCCACATAGGCCTGGCCGCGGAACTTGAAGATGCCGCCGCGGGCGCGCAGCACCTCCACCGGCATGCGGAGCACGTCGCCGGGGCGCACGGCGCGCCGGAAGCGGGCGTTGTCGAGCGACATGAACAGGATGGTCTTGTTGCGGACGTCCACGTCCAGGGACTTGGACATCAGGATCGCGCCGGACTGGGCGATGGCCTCGCAGATCAAGACGCCCGGCATCACCGGGTATTCCGGGAAGTGGCCGGCGAAGAAGGGCTCGTTGATCGTCACGCATTTGACGCCGACGATCGACTGGCTCTCCTTGTAGTCCTCGCAGCGGTCCACCAGCAGGAACGGGTAGCGGTGCGGGATGCGCGCCATCACCTCGCTGATCTCGATGGTGGTGGGCGTCTCGTTGCTGGGCGCTTTTCTGGCCATGCCTTTGCCCTCTAGGTTCCGATCTGGCGGGTGAGCCAGGCGATCTCGCGCATCCAGCGCTTGATCGGCCGCGCGGGGAACCCGCCCCAGGTCTCGCCGGCCGGGATGTCGCGCATGACGCCCGTGCCGGCCGCCAGGCGCGCGCCGGCGCCGATGTTCACATGGTCGGCGATGCCGACGCTGCCGCCCAGCTGCGCGCCGTCGCCGATGACGACGCTGCCGGAGATCCCGACCCGCCCGGCCAGCACGCAGTTGCGGCCGATCCGGCAGTTGTGGCCCACCTGCACGAGGTTATCGATCTTGGTGTTCTCGCCGATGGAGGTGTCGTCCCAGGCGCCGCGGTCGATGCAGCTGTTGGCGCCGACGGTGACACCGTCCTGCAGGATCACCCGGCCGAGCTGCGGGATGTCGACTACTCCCGCCTCCCCCGCCGTCGCGCCGAAGCCGGCCTCGCCGATGCGGGCGCCGGCCAGCAGGGTGACGCGGTCGCCGACGAGGGCGAACTGCACCGAGGCGTTCGGGCCGATGCGGCAGTCGCGGCCGATGGCGACGCCGGGGCCGATCACGGCGTTGGCGCCGATCACCGAGCCCCTGCCGATCTCCGCCCGCGCGCCGACCACGGCCCCCGGGCCGATCTCGACATCCTCTTCGAGACTGGCGTCCGGCGAGATCGAGGGACCGCCGGGATTGGCGCGGACGCGATGCAGCCGGTTGGCCGCCTTGGTCCAGGCCAGCTGCGGACGCGGCGTGATCAGGGCTGCGCAATCTTCCGGCAGGCCTTGCGCCTCCGCGGCCGAGACGAAACAGGCGCCCGCGCCGGAGGCGGCCACGGCCGCGGCGTACTTGCGGTCGCCGAGGAAGGTGACGCTGCGCGCGCCGGCGCGCTCGGCCGGCGCCACCTCGTCGATGGGCCGAACGGCGTCGCCGCGCAGCTCGGCGCCGGTCAGCTCGGCAAGCTCGCCGAGCGTGACCGGTCCGAGGAACTCGAAAAAGCGCGGATCAGGCATGAGGCGTCCTAGAGCGCGTCAGGCGGAAGTGGAAGCCGGTTCCGCCGACTGACGCGCCTAAATCAAGGAAGCGACCCGCGCGCGATCCGCCCAGCGCGATCAGCGCGCGGCGGCGGGCGCGGCGGCCGGCTGGTCGAGACGTTCGCGGTCGAAGGTGAAGTTCTGGATCTTGGCGTTCAGCGCCGTCACCACCGCCGGCGTGATGTCCATCTGCGGGTTGGCGATCACTAGGGCGTCGCGGCTGATCAGCATGCCGCACTGGCGCTGCTGGTAGACCTGACGGATCACCGGATCGAGCTCGGTGCCGATGCGGCCCAGCGCCTTCTGCTGGGTGGCCTGCACCTCGCGGTCGCGCTGCTGGGCCTTGCGCTGGAAGTTGTTGAGCTTGGTCTGCAGGGCGGTGCCGCGGGTCTGCAGCGTGTTCGCGTCCAGCGTGGCGCGCTGGGATTCGAAGGTCTTGGCTTCGTTCTGCAGCGAGGTCTGCTCAGCGTTCAGCTCGGCCTGCACGGCGGCGACGATCTGCTTCATCCGGGCGTCGACGTTGCGGCCGACGGTGGACTGGGCGATGGCGCCTTCCACCGAAAGGATGCAGACGCCGGGGGTGGCCGCGCCGTGCGTGACCTGCGGAGCCGCCGGCTGGGCGGCGGCCTGGGCGAAGGCGCTGGTCGCCTGGGCGGCGACGAGCAGCGCAGCCGTGGCGGCCGCGACATAGGAGGTGGTTTTCATTACGGTTATTTTAGAACCTGGTTGTGGTTGAGAACCGGAAGAGTTCGGTCTTGTCGTAGTCTTCCTTGGCCAAAATCTGGCTGAAGTCGAAGCGGATGGGACCCATAGGCGAGCGCCAGAAGATGCTCAACCCCGCCGAAGCGCGCAGGGCCAGGTCATCCTTGATCAGCGGGTCGACCGCGCCGGTCGGCGTCAGCTTGTCGCGATCGTCGAGCAGACCGAGCGTGCCGACGTCGGCGAAGACCGCCGCCTTGATGCCGTACTGCTCGGGCAGGCCGGTCGGCACCGTCAGCTCCACCGAGCCGATGGCATAGGCGCGACCGCCCAGCGAATCGGTGCGGCCGGGGTTGGTGTCGCGCGGGCCGATGCCGGCGACCTCGAAGCCCCGGAAGCTCTGGCCGCCCTTGAAGAAGCGGTCGTTGATGCGGACCTCGTCGCCCGAGTAGCCGGTGATGTAGCCGCCCTGGCCGGTCAGGCTGAGGATGAAGTCCTTGTTGAAGCCGTAGTACCAGCCGCCCTCGCCTTCGGTGCGCAGGTACTTCACGTCGCCGCCGACGCCGGCCAGGTCCTGGGTCATGGCGGCGTAGAAGCCGCGGGTCGGGTTCAGCGGGTCGTTGCGGCGGTCGATCCGTAGGCCGTAGCCGACCAGCGAAGTGATGTAGGACCCGCGCTGGGCGCAGATCGAGGTCGAGGCGACCGGCGCGTTCGGGTCGCACAGGCTGTCGTCGATCTGGATGTCGTCGCTGCGCAGGGTGTAGCGCGTGCTCATCGAGGTGTTCAGCGTCAGCGGGAAGCCGAAGCGCACGTTGCCGCCGATGCTGGTGCTCTCGTAGGCGGTGTATTCGGAGTAATCGAGGCGGTTCGAATAGAGGTCGACGCCGGCCGCGAGGTTGCGGCCCATGAACCTGGGCTCGGTGAAGCGGAAGTCGATCTGCTGGCGCAGCGAGCCGACCGAGACCCGCGCGGCGACACTCTGGCCGCGGCCGCGGAAGTTGCGCTCGGTGATGCCGAGGTCGAGCACCAGCTGGTCCACCGAGGAATAGCCGGCGCTGAAGGAGAGCTCACCGGTCGGCTGTTCCTCGACCTGCACGCGCAGGCCGGTGCGGTCGGGCGCGGAGCCCTGCACCTCTTCGATCTCGACCTCCTTGAAGAAGCCGAGGGCGCGGATCTGGTTGCGCGAGCGGTCGACCAGCACGCGGTTGTAGGCGTCGCCCTCGGCGATGTTCAGCTCGCGGCGGATGACATAGTCGAGGGTGCGGGTGTTGCCGACGATGTCGATGCGGTCGACGTAGACGCGCGGACCCTCGTTCACCTGGAAGGTGACGTCGACGGTGCGCGCCTCGCGGTTGGCGGTGTAGCGCGGGCGCACGTCCACGAAGGCGAAGCCGGCGGCGCCGGCGGCGAAGGTCAACGAGTCGGTGGCCTGCTCGATTCGCTCGTCCTGGTAGGTCTGGCCCGAACGGATCGGCAACAGCGCCTGCAGGAGGTTCTTGTCGAGCTTGGAGAGCTCGGTCTCCACCGTCAGCTTGCCGAACTTGTACTCCGGCCCCTCGTCGAGGGTGTAGGTGATCACGAAGCCGTTCTTGTCGGGCGCCAGCTCGGCCACCGCCGAGATCACCCGGAAGTCGTAGAAGCCGCGGTTGCGGTAGTGCTTGCGCAGCTGCTCCTTGTCGTACTCGAGCCGGTCCGGGTCGTAGTTGGCGTTGCTCGAGAAGTACTTGTACCAGCGGCTCTCCTCGGTCACGACGAC
>DASPLZ010000150.1:0-5065 GCA_035627295.1 Phenylobacterium sp.
TTCAGGCTTAGCGCCCTGGCGGTCACCCCGGCGGCGGCGAAGAACGGCGGCTCGGCCGCCCGGCCGAGCAGATAGGCCAGGCGCGCCTCGAACCGGGCCTCGGCCCCGCCCTGGGCGTCGGCGAAGAGCGCGCAGACGATCTGCTCGTCGCGGGTCAGGGTCAGGCAGCCAGGGGCGGCCAACACGATCGGCCGCCGCCCCCGCGCCGCCAGCTGCTGGGCGAAGACGATGAAGGCGTTGCGCGCCTCGTTCGCCAGGTCGCCGCAGGCGGCGCGGAATTCCCGCACCAGCGTCGGGCACTGGATTCGCCCGGCGGCGAAGGCGCGCAGCGCCCAGACCACCAGGTGCTCGCCGTAGCTCAGCTCGCGCAGATCGGAGGGGCCGAGAGAATCTGGCGTCATGGCGGGACTCGCTTACTTGCGACTGATTATTAATAGCGGTACATGCCCCCTACCCGGGCGTCAACGGCGCGCAGCCGCGCCTGCCGAATTTCTTTGAAGCGCGTCCGCCGCCTGCGACGCCGCCGCGGACCCGTCCGCAAGTCGCACAGGCCGGCGGTCAGCTCGGATGAAAAACGAAATCGATCAGGTAGATCTGCTCGCCCGGCCCATGCTTGGCGACCTTCAGGAGGTCGACCACGCCGTCTAAGCCGGAGCGGCGCGCCAGAGCTGGAGTGATGTCGGCGAGGGTGATCCGGCGCATGGCCGTCACCTCGACCTCGCCGCCTTCCATGGCGTAGCGGCCGCCCACCTTGACCCTGGGCGACTGCCAGATACGCACGGTGCAGTCGATCTCGCCGTTGCGGATCGGCTCGCGCAGTTTCTTGGTGAAGCCGAGGCCCATCAGGGCCTCAGCCTAGCAGATCACGACGCCGGCGCCGTCATCACCGTGCCGGCCGCCGCGACCGCCTTCTGGGCGTCGTGCTCGGCCTTGGGCAGCGGCACCAGGCCGCGTTCCTGCAGATAGCCGCCGGTCCCCGCCGCCGCATCGGAAATGAAGGCGTCGACATAGGGCTTCAGCCCCGGCACCACGGCCATGCGATCCTTCTTCACATAGATGAAGAGCGAGCGGGCCAGCGGATAGGAGCCGTCGGCGATGGTTGTGAGGGTCGGCTCGACGCCGTCCAGCTTCACCGCCTTCACCTTGTCGCGGTTGTTGTCGAGGAAGGAATAACCGAAGGCGCCGAGCGCGCCCGGCGTCTTGGTCAGGGTCTGGACCACGGCGTTGTCGTTCTCGCCGGCGTCGATCCAGGCGCCGTCGGTGCGCAGGGCATGGGCCTTGGCCTTGAACTCGTCCTCGTTGGACGCCTTCAGCGCCTTCATGGCCGGAAGCTTCGAAGCGCCGCCCTCCATGCCGAGTTCGACGAAGGAGTCGCGCGTGCCGGAGGTCGGCGGCGGGCCATAGACGACGATGCGGCTGGCCGGCAGGCCGGCGCGCACGTCCGACCAGTTGACGGCGGTGTTCTTGGCGAAGGCCCCGCCCTCGGCCGGCAGTTCGGCGGCCAGGCCCCTGTAGAGGTCCTCCAGCTTCATGTCGAAGGTCGGGTCGGCGATGTCGTGGGCCACCACCAGGCCGTCGTAGCCGATCTTCAGCTCGATGATGTTGGCCACGCCGTTGGCGGCGCACTGCTCGAACTCGGACTTCTTCATCTGCCGCGAGGCGGTGGCGACGTCAGGGAACGCATTGCCCTGGCCGCCGCAGAAGAGCTTGATGCCGCCGCCGGTGCCGAGCGCCTCGACCTTGCCGGCCGGCTGGCCGGTGGTGCGGGCCACGTTCTCGGCCACGCGGGTGGCGAACGGGAAGACGGTGGAGGAGCCGGCGGCCCACACCTGCGGGGCGCCCGAGGCCGCTGCGCCGGTTTTCTTGGCCGCGCCGCCATCGCCGCACGCCGCCAGGGCAAGCGCCGCCGCGGCCACGGACACCCAGGTCCTGATCATCTGCAGATTCCCTATTCTCGACCCGGCGGCGGACCTAGCGTCTGCGCCAGTCGGTCTCCAGTGACGAGTTATCGGCGGTTTTGCACAGTTTTGCGACAGCCGCCTTCAGGCGGTTTCGACTTTGAAGGCGAGGCCCGCATTGGCCTGCAGCCGGTCGACCAGCTTCTGCGTCAGGGCCGCACCCGGCGTCCAGACGCCGCCGCGCACCTCCGGCGCCTTCACCAGGCAGACCGCCGTCTCGGCGATCATCTTCGAGGTGGAGCCGTAGCCTGGGTCCTTGTCGCCGGCGACCGAGGCGCGGACCTGCCGGCCGTCGGGCCCGACCGCCACGAAGAGCACATCGAAGAAGCCGGTCTCCCGCTCTTCCTTCGTCGGCCCCTCGCCCGGCTTCGGCCCGCCGTCGGCGCCAAGGCCCGGGCCGGCCGAAGCCATCGCCCTAGCGGCCGCCTCGCCCTGCTCGCCCGGCCCGGCGATCATCATCTCGTCGTAGACGAAGTGCTCGCCGTAGGCGTGGCCCAGAAGGGCGTTCGAGCGGTGGACGTTGCGGGTGTTGATCGCCGCCATCACGAAAGGCGCGACCCAGGCGTCGATGTCCGGGTCGAACTCCGGCGCCATCCCGGCCGGTTGCTCAGGCCCCTGGAAGCCTGGCGTCAGGGCGAAGGGATTGGCCAGGAGCGGCATCACCGAAGGGTCCTGCATGGCCGCGGCCATGGTGGCCTTCAGACTCGCCGCGGTGCCGCCGGAGAAGCCGCCCTTCATGCCGCGCACCCGGCCCTTCACGCGCGCCGCCGGCGCGCCGAACGCCCGCCGGGCCTCCTGCTGAACGAACCAGGTCCCGAGCTCGAAGGGAATGGAATCGAAGCCGCAGGAGAAGAGGATGCGCGCGCCGCTCGCCCTGGCCTCGGCGTCGTGCGCGTCGATCATCCGGCGCATCCAGGCCGGCTCGCCGCAGAGGTCGAGGTAGTCGGTCCCCGCCGCCGCGCAGGCCGCCACCAGCGCCGAGCCGTAGAGCTGATAGGGCCCGACGGTGGTGAGGATCGCCTTGCCGCGCCGGACCATCGCCTCCAGCTGGGCCGCATCGTCGGCGTCGGCGACCACCAGGGGCGTTTCGGCCGGCGCGCCGATCTCGTCGCGCACAGCCGCCAGCTTCTCGGCGCTGCGCCCGGCCATCGCCCAGGCCACCTCGCCGCCGACGCCGTAACGCTTCGCCAGATATTCGGCCACCAGCCGGCCCGTGTAGCCGCTGGCGCCGTAGACGATGATGTCGAATTCCGCCGCCGGGTTCATGCCCGCCTCCCCGCTTGTCGCGGCGCGACCATGCCGGGCCAGGGCCTGTGGCGCAAACCCTTACGGCGCGTAGCTGGAGCGGGCCTTCACGCCCCAGTGGCCGTCCTCGCAGGTGACCACATAGATGGAGTCGAAGCCGCCGATCACACTGCCGTCCTTGCGATAGCGGGTGAAGCGGGTGTCGATGTGCACCTTGTCCTCGCCGGCGTGGATCACCTCGCGCCGCTCCCAGGCCGAGTGGTCCCACTCCGCCAGCGGCCCGCGGTCGAACATCTCCGGCTTGTGATAGCCGGCCTCGATGATGACCATCCTGTTCGAGGCCAGCCGCACGCTGGGCAGGTTGAAGGTCTTCTCGAAGGCCTTCACGTCGCGGGCGTTGAAGGCGGCCATGAAGTCGTCGAGGCACTGCATGGCGGCGGCGACGGCCTGCGGGTGATCGGTCATCTCATGGCTCCTGGCAGGTGACCCTCGCACCATCCACGCCGCCCGCCTCCCATTCAAGCCGGCGGTCCACCTGACGTAGGGTCGGGCCTTGCCGGTTTCGCCGGCGGAGGCTTAGGCTTCCCGGCAATCAAAGCGAGGAAACCCGATGAGCGCTGTGGCAAACGTCGAGCAGGCGGCCGCGCCCGCCGAGGAAGTTCTCTATGAGGTGTCGGAGGGGATCGCGACCCTGACGATCAATCGGCCGGAGCGGCTGAACACCATCTCCGGGCCGATGCTGAAGCGCCTCACCGAACTGCTCATCCAGGCCAATGAGGACCCGCAGGCGCGCGTGGTGGTGCTCACCGCCACGGGCCGCGCCTTCTGCGCCGGGCTCGACCTGGTGGACGCCACGCAAGGCTCCGGGATCGGCTCGGACAAGCAGGCCCAGGCGGTCTCGGTGAACATCGACCTGCGCAACACCCCGCCGACCGTGCTCTTCAACATGGACAAGCCGACCATCTGCGCCCTCAACGGCTCGGCCGCCGGCTACGGCATGGACACGGCGATGGGCTGCGACATCCGCATCGCCGCCGAGAGCGCCAAGATGGCCGCCGCCTTCGTCAAGCGCGGCATCGTACCGGAAAGCGGCGGCACCTGGATCCTGCCGCGGCTGATCGGCTGGGCGAAGGCGGCCGAGCTGATCTTCACCGGCCGCACCCTCTCGGCCCGCGAGAGCCTGGAGCTGGGCCTGGTCAACGAGGTGGTCCCCGATGATCAGTTCCGCGCCCGCGTCCGCGAGGTCGCGCTGGAGATCGCCGGCAACGCCCCGCTGGCCGTGCAGTCGGCCAAGCGGCTGATGCGCATGGGCCTTTCCGAAGGCTTCAACGACCATGTGCACCACGTCTATCTGCAGTTCCTGCAGCTGGTGCGCACCCAGGACTTCCGCGAGGGCATGACCTCGTTCCTGGAGAAGCGGCCGGCCGATTTCAAAGGGCGCTGAGGCCCTCCGGCCTCACTTCCTGTAGAACTGCGTCCCGATCTCGATCGGCCCGCGGCCGGTCTCGCGCCGGTGGCGGTTGGTGTCGCGCAGGGAATAGACGCATCCGCAGTATTCCTGCTGGTAGAATTCCTCGCGCTTGGAGATCTCGATCATCCGCGCCGCGCCGCCGCCTTTGCGCCAGTTGTAGTCCCAGTAGCTGAGACCCTCGTAGGGGGCGGCCGCCCGATGACCGCAGTCGTTGATCTGGGCCATGTTCTTCCAGCGGGAGATGCCGAGCGAACTCGTCATCACCGGAAAGCCGTGCTCGTGGGCGTAGAGGGCGGTGCGCTCGAAGCGCATGTCGAAGCACATGGTGCAGCGGATCCCGCGCTCCGGCTCCCATTCCATGCCCTTGGCGCGCTCGAACCAGTTGTCGGTG
>DASPLZ010000151.1:0-2039 GCA_035627295.1 Phenylobacterium sp.
TTCACGGTCGAGGACGCGATCTCCTTCCTGCAGACCGAGGTCGCCAAGCAGCCCGGCCTGGCCATCAAGTGGGGCGGCCAGGCGCGCGACTACCTGGAAGCGTCCGGCGCGGTGGGCTTCGCCTTCGCCATGGCGCTGCTGCTCGTCTTCCTGGTGCTGGCCGCGCAGTTCGAGAGCTGGATCCACCCCGCAGTGATTATGTTCACCGTGCCGGTGGCGGCGCTCGGCGGGCTCTTCGGCCTGCTGATCTTCGGCTCGTCGATCAACACCTACAGCCAGATCGGCCTGATCATCCTGGTCGGCATCGCCGCCAAGAACGGCATCCTGATCGTCGAGTTCGCCAACCAACTGCGCGACGAGGGCCTCTCGATCCGGGAGGCGGTGCTGGAGTCCGCCTCCCTGCGCCTTCGGCCGATCATCATGACCTCGATCTCGGCGGCGGCGGGCGCGATCCCGCTGATCGTCTGGGGCGGTCCCGGCGGCGAGAGCCGGCGGACCATCGGCGTCGTGATCTTCTGCGGCGCGATCTTCACGACCATGGTGACGCTGTTCGTGGTGCCGGTCTTCTACAACCTCCTCGCCCGCTTCACGAAGTCGCCGCTGGCCACAGCCCGGCGCATCGAGCAGTACGAGCAGGAAGAGGAAGTGCGGGTGGCGAACGCGGCGGAGTAGGGCGGGCGCCGAGGCTCACTGCGTGGTTCGAGACGCGGCTTCGCCGCTCCTCACCATGACTAGGTCTCTGCTGAGTTCGTCATCCTGAGGAGCCCGCGAAAGCGGGCGTCTCGAAGGACGCAAGGCGCATCAGCCGCCCTTACTTCGCCGGCGGCGCCTGGTAGCCGCTTTCGACCTTCAGGTAGGCGATCAGATCGATGCGGTCCTTCTCGTTGTGCAGGCCCGCGAAGGTCATCTTCGTTCCCGGCAGGAAGGTGCGCGGGTTGGCCAGCCACTGGTCGAGCACCGGGCCGTCCCAGACGATGTTCGAGGCCGTCATCGCCTTGGAGTAGCTGTAACCTTCGTACGTGCCGGCCTTGCGCCCGAAGACGCCGTAGAGGTTCGGCCCCACCTGGTTCGGCCCGCCCTGGGCGATCGTGTGGCACGAGCGGCAGAGGCCGAACTTCACCCGCCCGTTCTCCAGGTCGCCGGTGTTGTAGGGGGCGGGGAGGGAGGCGAGCAGGGCCTGCTTCTGCTCAGCCGTCAGCTCCGGCGCCTTGGGCGCTGCCGGCTCGCCGCCGCCGGTCCCGCCGGGTTGGCTGCAGGCGGCGACGAGCAGACTGGCGGCGATGGCGACGGTCGCTTGGCGCATGGTGATCCCCCGAACTCTGGTGCCGGCTGCAGGGATCGAACCCGCGACATCCAGTTTACAAAACTGGCGCTCTACCAACTGAGCTAAGCCGGCGTCGGTGCGGCTTATGCCCGAGGCCGCCCAGCAATGGCAACGACGGCCTCGCTGTGCTCTATCGCTTCAAAGCCAAGGGGAGAGCGCCATGACGCCGGAGGAATACCGCAAGCACGACGCCGTGGGGCTGGCCGCCCTGGTCGCAAGGGGCGAGGTGACCGCCGCGGAGCTGCTGGAGGCCGCCATCGCCCGGATGGAGGCGGTGAACAGCCAGGTGAACGCCGTCGTCCAGCAGTACCTCGACTACGCCCGTGCTGTCGCCGGGGCCGCGCCGGGCGGCGCGCTCGGCGGCGTCCCCTTCCTGCTGAAGGACCTCGGCGCCCTTATGGAGGGCACGGTCACCACCTCCGGCTCGCGGCTGATGGCCGAGGTGGTGCAGCCGGCCGACAGCGCCATCGTCGCGGCCTACAAGCGCGCCGGGCTGGTGATCTTCGGCAAGACCAACACCCCGGAATTCGGCCTGATGCCGGTGACCGAGCCGGAGTTCTTCGGCCCCAGCCGCAACCCCTGGGACCTCTCGCGCACCCCCGGCGGCTCCTCCGGTGGAGCCTCGGCGGCCGTGGCGGCGGGCATCGTGCCGGCCGCCCACGCCAGCGATGGCGGCGGCTCGATCCGCACGCCCGCCTCGACCTGCGGGCTGGTG
>DASPLZ010000152.1:0-4405 GCA_035627295.1 Phenylobacterium sp.
GCGCCGAGCGCGTGGCCGCGCGCGCCGACGTCGGGCTGCGCACCGTCTTCCGGCACTTCAAAGACATGGACAGCCTCTACGGCGAGATGTCGAAGGTGGTGGAGGGTCAGTTCCGCGCGGTGGTCCAACGCCCGTTCACCACGCCGCGCGGCCGCGAGCGGATCATCGAGCTGGTCCACCGCCGGGCCGAGGTCTACGAGGCCATCGCGCCCTTCAAGCGCGCCTCCGAGGCGCACCGCCACCGCTCGGCCTTCCTGGAGGCCGGGCAGGCGCGGCTGGTGGCCATGTCACGCAAGATCCTGCGCACCGAGCTGCCGCCCGAGATCGCCGGAGACGAGCTGGCCTTCGAGGCGCTGGACCTGCTCCTCAGCTTCGAAGCCTGGAACCGGCTGCGGCGCGAACAGGGCCTGTCGGCCACGCGGGCGCGTCAGACGGTGGAAGCGGCGGTCCGGCGGCTGCTCGGCTAGGCGCGGACGCGCTTGCCAGGGCGAAGCTGCGCCCTAATATGAGAATTATAATTCCGGTTAGGGCGGGCGAATGAAACCTTATGTCACGGTGCTGGCGCTGGCCGCCCTCACCCAGGCGGGCTGCGGCCGCGAAGCTGTCGTCCAGGCGGCCAAGCCGGCGGCGATCCAGCCGTGTCTGGCTGATCGCAAGGCGCCGTCGCCGGCGCCCGCCACCGACGGCATGGTGCGGATCGAGGGCGGCGAGTTCCTGCAGGGCGCGGCCGGGACCCACGCCGAGGAGGGGCCGCCGCGCAGGACCCGCGTCGGCGCCTTCTGGATCGACCGCACCGAGGTGACCAACGACGACTTCGCCCGCTTCGTGGCCGCCACCGGCTATGTGACTGAGGCCGAGCGGCCGCTGGACCCGGCGGCCTACCCGGGGCTTTCCGGCGACCAGTTGAAGCCTTCGGCCATCGTCTTCGTGGGCGCGGACGACCCGGGCGCCGGGCCGGGGGCCTGGTGGCGGGTGGTGCAAGGGGCCGACTGGCGCCATCCGCAGGGGCCGGGCAGCTCCATCGAGGGCAAGGGCGCCCTGCCGGTGGTGCAGATCGGCTGGGAGGACGCCCTGGCCTACGCCCGCTGGCTGGGCCGCGACCTGCCGACCGAGGCGGAGTGGGAATACGCCGCCCGCGGCGGACTGGACTCCGCCCGCTACACCTGGGGCGACCAGCCGCTCGATCCGCAGAAGCCGCAGGCCAATGTCTGGCAGGGGGTGTTCCCGGTCACCGACACCGGGGGCGACGGCTACAAGGCGACCGTCGCGCCGGTGGGTTGTTTCGCGGCCAACGGCTACGGCCTGCACGACATGGCCGGCAACGTCTGGGAATGGACGAAGGACTGGTACGCGCCGGGCCTTCAGCCTTCCGAAATGGTCGATCCCGTCGGCCCGACCGAGCGGGCCGCCTACGATCCGGGCGACCCGGCCGAGCGCAAGCATGTGATCAAGGGCGGCTCGTTCCTGTGCGCCGACAACTTCTGCTTCCGCTACCGCCCGCCGGCGCGCCAGGCCGGCCCGTCCGACACCGGCTCGGACCATGTCGGGTTCAGGACCGTGCTGCGGGTGAAGGGCTCAAATCCTCCGCCGCCCGCGGGAGAGGGGGCGTGACTCCGTATGCGTGACCGGCCCTGCGTCCTTCGAGACGCGCTTCGCGCTCCTCAGGATGACTAAGTCAGCAATAGCGTGGTCATGGTGAGGGCGGCCCGTAGGGCCGTGTCTCGAACCACGCACTGACTCTCCCCGCAGCATAGAGGAAGATTTGCGGAGACTCAGTTGACCTGCCGCTCGCGGCCTTCCCAGTAGGGCTTGCGCAGGTCGCGGCGCAGGATCTTGCCGCTCGGGTTGCGCGGGATGGTTTCGACGAAGTCCACCGACTTGGGCAGCTTGTAGCCGGCGATCCGCCGGCGGGCGAAGGCGATGATCCCCGCCGCCTCCAGCCCCGCGCCGGGGCGGGCGACGACGATGGCCTTGACCGCCTCGCCCCACTTCTCGTCGGGCACCCCGATCACAGCCGCGTCGAGGATGTCCGGATGGGCGGCGAGCGCATTCTCCACCTCGGCCGGATAGGTGTTCTCGCCGCCGGAGACGATCATCTCCTTCACCCGGTCGTGGATGTAGAGATAGCCCTCGCCGTCGAAGTAGCCGGCGTCGCCGGTGTGGAACCAGCCGTCCCGGATCGCCTCGGCGGTCGCCTCCGGCCTCTTCCAGTAGCCCCTCATGATGCAGGCGGCGCGGACCACGATCTCGCCGACCTCGCCAGGCGGCAGGGTGCGGCCCTCGCCGTCCACCACCCGCACCTCGCGCCCCGGCGCGGGAACGCCGCAGGAGCGCAGCTTGCCGCGGCCTGGCGCGTGGTCGGCCGGCGGCAGGTAGGTGCAGGGCCCGCCGGTGGTCTCGGTCAGGCCATAGGCCTGCATGAAGTCGCAGCCCATCAGCTCGATGGCGCGCGACAGCACCGCCTCGGGGATCGGCGAGCCGCCGTAGGCCATCCGCTTCAGCGGCGAGAAATCGGTGTCGGCCGCCTTTGGATGCTGGGTCAGGGCCAGGATCACCGCCGGCACCAGGAGCGCCTGGCTGATCTGCTTCTCTGGGATCAGCCGCAGCACCTCCCCCACGTCGACATCGGCAAGGACGACGCCGCCCGCGCCATGCGCCAGGGTGTTCATGCCCATGTTGATCCCGGCCACATGGAAGAACGGCATGGCGATAAGCACCACGTCGTCATGCGTATAGGCCGGCACGTCCACAGGCGGGTTCTGGAAGAGCGACAGATAGTTGGCGCTGGTCAGGCAGACGCCTTTCGGCAGGCCCGTGGTGCCGGAGGTGTAGAGCTGGAAGATGTCGTCGTCCGGGGCGTTCGGCAGAGCGGGGTCGGCCGCGTCCTGGGCATCGCGCCAAGCCTCGTAGGACGGCCACTCGGGATGGCCGCCGTCCATGGCGACGATGGTCGAGAGCCTCGGCAGGCTGAGGCGGAGCTCTTCGACCACGCCGTAGAAGTCGCCGCCGACGAACAGCACCTCGCAGTCGCAGTCGTCGAGGATGAACAGCATCTCCGGCGGGGCCAGCCGCCAGTTCACCGTCACCGTTGCGGTGCGCGACTTGAAGGCGCCCAGCACCACTTCCCAGAAGCGGTCGCAGTTGCGGCCGATGTAGCCGATGCGCGCGCCGGGCTGCTGGCCGAGACCGATCAGGCCGTTGGCCACCCGGCTGGCGCGCTCGTCGAGCTCGCCGTAGGTGGTCAGGCGATCCTGGAAATCCAGCGCCACGGCGTCCGGCCGTTCGCGGCCGTGCAGGCGGCTGATGTCGGCGACGTGGCCGAGGCGGTCGATGTCGGACATGGCGGCCCCTTTCAGGCGGCGAGGTGCGGCGTGCAGCCGGCCTCGGCGAGGATGGCGGCGAGGCCCGGCGCCGCCTTCGCCGCGGCGTACTTGGCGCGCAGCACGGCCAGCGACTTGGCGTGGTACTTCTGCGGCGGCTGCACATAGGCCCCGCCCGGCAGGTCGACGGTGAAGGCCTCCGCGCCCTCGGCCAGCGCCTTCGCATTGGCTGTCGACCACGGCAGGAAGTAGCGTCCGACGTAGGCGATCAGCGGCGCCATCGTCGAGGCCAGCGAGGCCCAGTCCTCGAATGGACCATCGTTGCGCGGCTCCAGCATCCGCTGGCACCAGCCGAGCACGTTCGGCGCGCGGCTGCGGATGATCGATCCGCAGGTGGGATCGACGCTCGCTTCGTAAAGCTGGGCGGAAAGGCCGAAGTCGCCGAACGCCGGCCGGGCGCCGAAGAGGTAGGGCCGGCTCGCCAGGTGCGGCTCCAGGAGGTCGAGCAGCTCCTCCAGATAGCGCCGGATCAGCGGCGCCGTCGCATCGCTGGAGCCGACGAAGTGGCCGCGGCCGGTCATCCGCGCGCGGATCATCTCGGCGCGCGCGACGATGTCGGCCTCGTCTCCGCGCGGCAGGGAAAGGCGGGCAAGGGTCTGGGCCGAGGCGCGCACGTCGATGTCGTCGTACCAGCGGTGGTGGAACATCAGCTTGTTGCCCCACTCGTCCCCGAACTCCTCGATCAGGGTGGAGAGGAAGGCGAGGGCCGGGTCGTCCGGATGGATCGAGGGCTCGGGGAACTTCGGCTCCAGCGCCTCGATGATCGGGGTGGAGTCCTGGATCCCCTCCCCTTCCGGCGTCGCCACCGCCGGCACGATCGGCAGCTTGGCGTAGCGCTTGTATTCCTCGTCGTTGGTCGAGTTGCGAGGGACCCAGACGTGCGGCGCGCCCTTGTAGCGGAACCAGGAGCGCACCTTCACCGAATAGGGCGACATCTCCGACCCGAAGACCTGATAGGGAGCCTCGCTCATCGGGCGTCCTCCTTGGAAAGCATCTGTTGCTGGCGGCGGGCGAAATCGTCCTTG
>DASPLZ010000153.1:0-5591 GCA_035627295.1 Phenylobacterium sp.
CGAGGAACAGCAGCGGCTCGGCGCCCTGGGCCAAAAGGTCGTTGACGCACATGGCCACCAGGTCGACGCCGATGCCCTCATGCCGCCCGGTCTCGATGGCGATGCGCAGCTTGGTGCCGACGCCGTCGGTGGTGGTGACCAGGAGCGGGTCGGCATAGCCGGCCGCCTTCAGGTCGAACAGGGCGCCGAAGCCGCCCAGGGAGGCCTCCGCGCCCGGCCGGCGGGTGGACTTGGCCAGCGGCTTGATCGCCTCGACGAGGGCGTTGCCGGCATCGATGTCGACACCGGCCTGCGCATAGGTGAGGCCGTTCGGAAGGTCGGTCATATGGCGCTTGTTTGCGGAAATTTCGCCCACGGTGTGGCGCCCAAGCTTGCAGACTCGGGGCCGTGCGGGGCTATAGCTAGCCCATGACGCCGATTACGACCACCGCCGAACTCACGGCGTTCTGTAACCAACTGAAAGGCCAGCCTTTCGTCGCCGTGGACACCGAGTTCATGCGCGAGACCACCTACTGGCCCAAGCTTTGCCTCATTCAGGCCGCAGCGCCGAACGCCGAGGCGGTGATCGACCCGCTGGCCGAGGGCATCGACCTCGGACCGTTCCTGGACATCCTGCGCGACGAGACGATTCTCAAGGTCTTCCACGCGGCCCGGCAGGACGTCGAAATCTTCAACAACCTTTCGGCCATGCCGAGGCCGATGTTCGACACGCAGGTGGCGGGCATGGCGGCCGGCTTCGGCGAGCAGATCGCCTACGACGCCCTCGTGCGTACCATGCTGAAGGTCGAGATCGACAAGTCCAGCCGGTTCACCGACTGGTCGCGCCGCCCGCTTTCCGAGTCGCAGCTCTCCTACGCGCTTGCGGACGTGACCCACCTCGCCAAGCTCTTCCCGATGCTGAAGGCCAAGCTTGAGGCCGAGGGGCGCCTGGTCTGGGTCACCGACGAGATGGCTAACCTGACCAACCCGGCCACTTACGACGTCTCGCCGGAGAACGCCTGGAAGCGCCTCAAGCCCCGCCGCCACACGCCGAAGTACCTGGCGGTGTTCAAGGCCGTCGCCGCCTGGCGCGAGCGCACCGCCCAGACCCGCGACCAGCCCCGCGGCCGCATCCTCAAGGACGAGGCCATCGACGAGATCGCCACCCAGTGCCCCACCGACGCGGCGGCGGTCGATCGCATGCGCTCGGTGCCCAAGGGCTTCTCCGGCTCCCGCTTCGGGCCCGAGATGCTGGAGGCCGTCCGGGAGGCGCTTTCCGACCCGGAGGCGAACGCCCCGGTGATCGAGCGCGCCAAGCCGCAGCACAACCCGGCGGCCGGCGCGGTGGTCGAGCTGCTGAAGGTGTTGCTGAAGGCCCGCGCCGAGGACGCCGGCGTCGCCTCCAAGCTGATCGCCACGGTCGCCGACCTGGAGCAGATCGCCAACGACGACAACGCCAAGACCCCCGCGCTCACCGGCTGGCGGCGCGAGGCGTTCGGCGAGGACGCCCTGCGCGTGAAGCGCGGCGAGCTGGCCCTGGTGCTGGACGGCGCGCGGGTGCGGGTGGTGGAAGTGCGCCGGGCGCCGAAGGTCGCGGCGGAGTAGCGTTGCGTGGTTCGAGACGCGCCCCTTCGGGGCGCTCCCCACCATGACTAAGGTTGTTGCTGCTTTTGTCATCCTGAGGGCCCGCGAAGCGGGTGTCTCGAAGGACGCAGAGCCGGTCCGCAGCTAGGCCGCCAGCGTCGAAGCGCCCAGCCTGAGCGGCCGGCCGAGTACCTCGGCCAGGGCCGCCGCGCGCTTCTGCACCTGTTCGCCGAGGATCAGGTCCGCCTCGGCGGGGTCGGCCGTCAGGCTGACCGCTTCGCCCTCCAGCGTCAGGCGCGTGCGCGCCAGGAGGGGGGCGTTGCGTCCGGAGATGTCGCAGCCCAGGCGGACCATCGCGCCGATGGCGCGGGCCCGGCGCACCTGCTCGGGCTTCAGCAGGCGCTCGACGATCTGCGGCTCGGGAAAGGTCTGGGCCGTTGTGTGGCGGGCGAAGGCGGCGCAGGCCAGCATGGCCCGCTCCGGATGGCTCATGCCGGCGATCGGCGCGCGCAGCACCTGTTCGAACACCAGGTCGGCCCGGTGGTCCGGGTGGAAGCGGGCGCCCAGCTCGGCCAGGCGGCATGCCGCGGCGGCCAGGATGGGCTCGCGCTCGAACCCCGGCTCCAGCCGCGCCAGCAGCGGGCGGCCCCAGGCGAAGAGCGCCGGGCCGAGCCCTTCGGTCAGCCCCTGCCACTCGGTCAGCGTCTCGCAGCCGGCGATCAGCGGATCCTCCGCCCGCGTGGCCGCGTCCATCGCCTCGTAGAGCAGCCCCTCGCGCACGCCGAAGGCCGAGACCACCACCTGTTCGATCTGGAAGGCCTCCAGCAGCGCCTCCAGCACCACGGCCGCGTAGGGCAGGGTCTCGGCGCGCTTCTTCGACAGGCCCTCGATCCGCTCCAGCGAGCTGCGCGACTGGCGGGCCACCAGGCGGGCGGTGTCGATCGCCTCGTGGCGGCTCATCACGTACTGGTGGGCGACCCTCAGCGGATAGGCCGTTCGGCTCATGTGGAAGAGCGCCAGATTGCGCCAGCCGCCGCCCACCGCGTGGAAGGTCTTGCCGGAAAAGCGCTCCACCAGGGGGGCGAACGCCTTGTCGACCGCCCGGCGGGTGCGGCCGATGTCGATGGGCTGCGGGGCGCCCAGCGCGAAAGGGCCGAGCTTCAGGGTGACGCCGTCGGCCGGCTCCTGGCCCTCCAGGCGCACCAGCTCCAGGCTGGAGCCGCCGAGATCGCCGATCAGACCCTCCGCGCCCGGCTCGCCGGCGACCACCCCGAGGGCGGCGTAGCGCGCCTCCTCGCGGCCCGAGAGCAGGCGCACCTTCAGGCCGGTCTCGGTCTCGATCCGACGCAGGAAGGCCTGGCCGTCCTCGGACTCGCGGACAGCGGCTGTGGCGGCGGTGTAGATCGCCGCATCCGGCCAGTCCTGCAGCACCCGGGCGAAGCGGCGCAGCGCGGCCATGGCGGTGTCGACGCCGCGTTTGGAGAGCCGGCCCGTGGCGGGCAGGTCGCGGCCGAGGCCGGCGAGGGCCTTTTCGTTGTGGATGGTCCAGATCGAGCGGCCGTCGACCCGATAAGTGACCAGGCGCACCGAGTTCGACCCCACGTCGATGACAGCCGCGCGCCGCGCGGGGCGTGAGGGATCAGATGCGGGCGTCGGCATGGTCGAAGGCGCGTGGCAGGTCTTTCACCTTCTGGCCCCGACCGGACAGGCTCGGATTGGTCATGAAGTACTCATGCGCCGAGAAGGCGCCCGGCTCGCGCCAGGCAGGCTCCCGGGTGTAGCGGCCCTCGGCGTCGAGAGTCCAGCTCTGCGCCTCGTCCTTCAGGTTGGCGACCATGATCTGCTGCAGCACCTGCTGGTGCACGGTCGGGTTGGTGATGGGGGTCATGACCTCCACCCGCCGGTCGAGGTTGCGCGGCATCCAGTCGGCCGAGGAGATGTAGAGCTGCGCCTTGCCCGAGGGCATGGCATGGCCGTTGGCGAAAGCCACGATCCGCGAATGCTCCAGATAGCGCCCGACGATGCTCTTGACGCGGATGTTCTCGGAGAGCCCGACAAGGCCGGGCCGGAGACAGCAGATGCCGCGCACGACGAGGTCGATCTGCACGCCGGCCTGGCTCGCGGCGTAGAGCGCGTCGATGATCTCAGGATCGACCAGCGAATTGAGCTTGGCCCAGACCGCGGCCGGTTTGCCGGCGCGCGCGTTGTCCGCCTCCGCGGCGATCATCCGCAAGAGGTCCGGCTTCATGGTGATGGGCGAGAAGGAGAGGCGGTCCAGCGCCTCGGGGCGTGCATAGCCGGTGATGAAGTTGAACAGCCGGCCGGAGTCGCTGGCCAGGGCCGGGTTGCAGGTGAACAGCGACAGGTCCGTATAGATCCGCGCTGTCACCGGGTGGTAATTGCCGGTGCCGAAGTGGCAGTAGGTGCGTAAGGACTCGCCCTCGCGCCGCACCACGATCGAGAGCTTGGCGTGGGTCTTGTACTCCACGAAGCCGAAGACGACGTGGACGCCGGCCCGCTCCAGGTCGCGCGCCCACTTCAGGTTCGCCTCCTCGTCGAAGCGCGCCTTGATCTCGACGAGGGCGGTGACGTTCTTGCCGTTCTCCGCCGCCTCGATCAGGGCCGCCACGATCGGGCTGTTGGTCGAGGTGCGGTAGAGCGTCTGCTTGATCGCGAGCACGTTAGGGTCGCGCGCCGCCTGGCGGATGAACTGCACCACCACGTCGAAGCTCTCGAAGGGGTGGTGGACCAGGATGTCCTTCTCGCGGATGGCGGCGAAGCAGTCGCCACCGTGGTCGCGGATGCGCTCGGGGAAGCGGGGCTCGAAGGGCTTGAACTTCAGGTCGGCGCGGTCGGACGGGATCAGCTGCGAGAGCTCGTCGAGGCCCAGCAAACCATCGACCAGCACCACATCCTGCGGCTCGGCCTGCAGTTCGCGCAGGATGAAGTTGCGCAGGTCCTCCGGCATCTCCGCCTCGATCTCGACGCGGACGACCGAGCCGAGGCGGCGCTGCTTCAAGAGCTGTTCGAACTCGCGGACGAGGTCTTCGGCCTCTTCCTCGATCTCCACGTCGCTATCGCGGATCAGGCGGAAGACGCCGCGGCTCTCGATTTCGCAGCCGGGAAACAGGCGGTCGAGGAAGAGGGCGACCAGGCTTTCCAGCGAGATGAACCGCCGGTTGGTGCGCCGTCCGCCGCGTGTGGCGCCCAGCGACCAGAACCGCGCCACCTGCGCCGGGATCGGCACCAGGGCGTAGAGCTGGCGGCCGTCCGACAGCCGGCGGAGCTTCAGCACCAGGGAGAAGGCCAGGTTCGGGATGAACGGGAAGGGGTGCGCCGGGTCGATGGCCAGCGGGGTGAGCACCGGGAAGACCTGTTCGCGGAACACCTGCTCGGCGCGCGCCCGCTCGGCCTCGTTCACCCCGGCCGAGTCCACCACCTGAAGCCCTTCGGCCGCGAGCTCGCCCTTGAGCTCGCGCCAGCGCCGCTGCTGGTCGCCCATCAGGGCGGCGGCCGTGTCGTTCACCCGCTCCAGCTGTTCGCCGGCCGAGAGCCCGTCCTCGGAGAGCGTTCGCACGCCCTGGCGCACCTGCGCCTTCAGGCCGGCGACGCGCACCATGTAGAATTCGTCGAGGTTGTTGGCCGAGATCGACAGGAACCGCAGTTGTTCGAGCAGCGGATGGCGCGGGTTCTCGGCTTCCTCCAGCACCCGCCGGTTGAAGGCGAGCCACGAGAGTTCGCGGTTGAAGAACCGCTCCGGCGCGTCGGCCAGCGGGCTGGCGGGGGAGGCGGCCCGCGCCTGCGGGCGCTCGGGCAGGTCGGCTTCGGGGAAGGTCGAGACGTCGGTCATGCGGGCGCGAGACTATAGCGCAAATGTGGACGGGAGGTGACGCGGTCCGCCGCCCAAATCCTCCCCCATGTAGCAAAGCGGAATGGGGGAGGGGGACCGCGAAGCGGTGGAGGGGGCGAGGTTCTGCAGGGCGAGTCAGCAAGGACGCGCAGGCGAAAACCTGCAGAGGTCCACGCCA
>DASPLZ010000154.1:0-6055 GCA_035627295.1 Phenylobacterium sp.
CGAAGCCGCTTTCCGGCATCGGCACGGCGGGCTGACGGGGCGCGGTGCCGGTCGCCATGCCTTCCGCACGGGGACGCCCGGCGAGCGTGATCAGCGCGACCGAGCATTTGCCGGCCGCGATTGCCTCGGCGACATGGCCGACCTGCAGGAGATAGGACGAGCCGCCGGTGTCGGTCGAATCGACGTGCCGCAGCTTCAGGCCCATGTAGTCGGCCATCGACATGCCGCCGAAGCCGGGGGCGTCGCCGGCGCAGAAATAGCCGTCGATGTCGCTCATCGAGAGGCCGGCGTCCTTCACCGCGCCGATGGCGCTCTCGGCGTGGATTTGCGGGGTGGAGATGTCCGGCGCGTCGCGCGTGGGGTGCTCGTAGGCCCCCATCACATAGGCCTTGCCCTTGATGCTCAAATGGGTGGCTCCCTTGAAATGCTCTGATCGTTGAATGGCGGTTCGATTAGCGGGGGAGCGGCGGCCTGCAAAGCCCTGGCGGCAGCCGAACGGCTGTGCGTGGTTCGAGACGCGGCTTCGCCGCTCCTCACCATGACTAGGGCTAATGCTGAGCGAGTCATCCTGAGGAGCCCGCGCAAGCGGGCGTCTCGAAGGACGCAGGGCGGCCCCGCCGCAGTCAGGCCTTCATCGCGCCGGCCAGATACTTCCGCACGCCCTCGCCATAGGGCGGCCGCAGCATCTTCATCGGGCCGAGGTCCTTCTTCAGCTGCTGGTAGACGCTCTTCCTGTGGCTGAACTCGCGGAAGCCATCGACGCCGTGATAGCTCCCCATGCCCGACGGCCCGACGCCGCCGAAGGGCAGCTCCTCCTGGGCCACGTGGAAGATCACGTCGTTCACCGTCACCCCGCCGGAGGTGGTGCGCGAGAGCACCTTCTCCTGCTCGCCCGCGTCGGCGCCGAAGTAATAGAGCCCCAGCGGCCGGTCGTGGGCGTTGACATAGTCCACCGCCTCCTCGACCTGGCGATAGGTCATCACCGGCAGCACCGGGCCGAAGATCTCCTCCTGCATCACCTGCATGTCGTCGGTGGGATTGAGGATCAGGGTCGGCGGGATCTTGCGGTGCTCCTGCTGGCTGAAGTCCTCGCCGGCCGGGTTGATCTCGATCACCTCGGCGCCCTTGGCGCGGGCGTCGTCCACATAGCCGCGGATGCGCTCATAGTGCCGGTCGGCGATCACGGCGGTATAGTCCGGGTTGTCGCGGATGGTCGGGAACATGCCCTCGACGGCCTTCCTCGCCTCGCCGACGAAGGCGCCGACCTTGTCCTCCGGCGCCAGGACGTAGTCGGGGGCGAGGCAGATCTGCCCGGCGTTCAGCGTCTTGCCGGCCATCACCCGGGCCGCGGCGGTGGCGATGTCGGCCGAGCGGCCGAGGATCACCGGGCTCTTGCCGCCGAGCTCCAGGGTGACCGGCACCAGGTTCTCGGCCGCCGCCTTCATCACATGCCGGGCGATGGAGGTGGCGCCGGTGAAGATCAGGTGGTCGAAGTGAAGCCCCGAGAACGCCTGCCCCACCTCCGGCCCGCCGGGGAAGACCGCGATCTCCTCCTCCGAGAAGGCGTCGTGGAAGAGCTGCGCCATCAGCTCGGAGGTCTGGGGCGTGAACTCGGACGGCTTGATCATCGCCCGGTTGCCAGCCGCCAGCACCCCGGCCAGCGGCGCGAAGGTCAGATTCACCGGGAAGTTCCAGGGGCTGATCACCCCCACCACGCCCTTCGGCTGGTAGACCACCTGCGCCTTGGCCCCGAGCATGCCGAGCAGGGCGGGCGTCGTCTTGCGCTTCTCCGGCTTCATCCAGGCCTTCAGGTGCGCCCTGGCGTGCTTCAGCGGGCCGATCGAGCCGGCGATGTCGGTGATGCCGGAAACCTCCGCCGGGCGATTGCCGAAGTCGGCGTTGAGCGCCGCGATCAGGTCCTCACCATGCTGGGTGAGGATGCGGATGCAGCGGTCCAGCCGGTCGATCCGCGCCTCGGCGCTGGGCGCGCCCTCGCGGACGTGCGCGGCCTTCTGGCGCGCCAGCACGTCCTGCATCCGCTGGGTCTGATCGATGGCCATGCGCGCCTCCCCGCCGCTGTGAGCGGGAAGCGTGGACTCAACTCCGGCGGATGAGCAAGGCGGACGCCACGTCACGCCGGCAAAGCGTTTCCGAGCAAGCGACGGGGTTGGCGTTCTCCCATACCATTTCGTCACCCGCGGACTTGTTCCGCGGGCCCATGGACACAGGTCCAGCCAAGCCTTGCGCCGATGGTGTTCATGGGTCGCCGGAACGAGTCCGGCGATGACGAAGTGGAATAAGGAGCTGCTCCTCCCCTCAAGGGGAGGGGCTAAGCCGTCTCCTTGGCCTTGGCGATCCGAGCATCCCTGAGCGCCGTGCGGCGCACCTTGCCGGCGTCGTCGCGCAGGGCCTCGTCGACGAACTCGTAGGAGCGCGGCTGCTTGTAGGTCACCAGCTTCTCCTTCACGTGCTCGCGCAACGCTTCTTCCGTCAGCCCCGGCCGCGGCTGGACGATGGCGTGCACCGTGTTGCCGAGGTCGTCGTTCGGCAGCCCGATCACCGCCACCGACTGCACCAGCGGGTGCTCTTCCAGCGCCGCCTCGATCTCCGCCGGATAGACGTTGGAGCCGCCCACCAGGATCATGTCGGTGCGCCGGTCGGCCAGGTAGAGATAGCCGTCCTCGTCGAAGTAGCCGATGTCGCCCAGGCTCTCCCAGCCGCCCGGCAGGGTCTTCGCGGTCGCGCCGATGTACTTGTAGGACGGCGGCGAGCCCTCCGGCCGGCGCATGTAGATTTCGCCGATCTCGCCGGGGGGCAGGTCCTGGCCGTCCTCGCCGACCGCCTTCATCTCGCCGGTCCTCACCTGGCCGACCGAGCCGCGGTGCTCCAGCCACTCGCGGCCGGTGATCACCGTCACGGCCTGGGCCTCGGTGCCGGCGTAGAGCTCCATGATCACGTCCGGCCCCAGCCAGTGGATGAAGGCCTCCTTCAGCCACGGCGGGCAGGGCGCCGCCAGGTGCCAGAGGGTCTTGAGCGAGGAGAGGTCGTACTTGCGCTTCACGTCCTCCGGCAGGTGCCAGATGCGGCTCATCATGGTGGGGACGAGGTAGATCCAGGTCGCCTTGCGCTTCTCGATCTCGGCCAGGGTCCCCTCGGGATCGAACCTGGGCATGACCACGACGTGCGCGCCCATGCTCATCATCGACTGCATCATGCCGAAGGGGCCGTTGTGGTAGAGCGGCGCGGGGATGATGGCGACGCTGTCCGGGTCGCCCTGCCAGACGCCCATGCTCGGCATGTCGCGCGCGGTCACGCCGCGCGAGCCGGAGAGGATCAGCTTCGGCCGCCCTGTCGAGCCGCCGCTGGTCGGCGCCTTCAGCACCGGGGCGATGGCGTCCGGCAGGTCGCTCTCGTCCTCGGAGAGGGCCAAAAGGTCGTCGATGTCGAGGACCGGCCGAGAGACCTCGACGGTCTTCTGGGCCACCACGATGGGCGTCTTGGCCAGCTCGATGATCGCCTCGAGCTCGGCCTTCGGCAGGCGGAAGGAGACCGGCTGCGGCGTCGCGCCCAGCTTCCAGACCGCCCAGGTCGCCTCCACGAAGCCGGTCCCGTTCGGCAGGCCGATGGTGACCATGTCGCCGAACTTCACCCCGCTCGCCGCCAGGCCGCGGGCGATGCGGTTGGTCCGCCGGTGCAGCTCGCCATAGGTCAGCGAGCGGTCGCCCGAGGAGACGGCGGGCTTGTCGGGCTGGGTCTGGGCGTGGAGGGCGAGCTTGGCGCCCAGGGAAATCATACCGTCGTCGGCCATCTCTGAAATCGTCTCTTCCCTGAAAATCACTTGAGGCCCCGGCTTCGTCGCGTCCGGTCGGCCGCCCGATCAATGAGGCGACGGCTTATTTTCCAACGGCCCCGCAGCCTTCCGCAAGGGTCAAGTGAACCGCGCGCGCCGGGCGGCCCGCCGCTCGATCAGGAAGGCCGCCAGCCAGCAGCCGCCCGCCCAGGCCGAGCCCAGGCACCAGCCGGCCAGCACGTCGCTGGGCCAGTGCACGCCGAGATAGACCCGGCTCAGCCCCACCAGCAGGGTCAGCAGCATCGCCGTCCCCAGCGCCCAGGCCCGGATCCGCCGCCGCGTCGCGAACCGCGAGACCAGCGCCCCCAGCGTCAGGAACACCACCGCCGACAGCATGGCGTGGCCGGAGGGGAAGCTGGCGTTCACCGCCTCCACCGCATGCCAGGCCGGGTCCGGCCGGTCGCGGTCGAAGAAGGCCTTCAGCCCCTGCGAGAGCGCGAGCCCGCCGCCCGCCGACGCCACGATCAGCGCCGCCTCCAGCCGCCGCCGCAGCGCCAGGAAGAGGCCCGCGAGCAGCAGCACGATCAGCCCCAGAACCGCCAGCGAGCCCAGGGAGGTGAAGTCCATCGCCATGGTCTTCACCCAGGCCGGGCCGACCGGCTCGGAGAGCTCACCCGGGTCGCGCAGCATGAGCATCAGCGCCTCGTCGACGCCGCGGGTGTCGCCCTCGGCCATGTCGTCGGCGATCTCCAGGAAGGACAGCAACCCGGCGGCGGCTCCGGCGAACACCACGACGCCGACCTTCTCGGCGAGGAAGGCGCGCCACGCCGCCCGCGCCAGTTCGGCCGCCCTGGCCCGGCCCTCTGCGGGGATCCTGGTCATCCTGCGATGCTAGGCCGCGCGCGCGCCGGTTTCGAGCCTTTGCGGCGGCCTTGCGGAGCCAGGGCCGGATCGCTAGGTTCCGCGCCTTCGCTCGGCGGGGGCTTGAAACGTCCCCGGGCCAAGGCGCCCCGGAGAGGTGGCTGAGTGGTTGAAAGCACCGCACTCGAAATGCGGCATACGTGAAAGCGTATCGGGGGTTCGAATCCCCCCCTCTCCGCCAGGCTTCTGGAAATCCCACGCCGACCCACGGCCGCCGCGGCTGCGGCGATTCGCCGGGGCGAGCCGGCGGATCGGTGTTTCGTTCGGCGCCGGCCGCTCTATACCGAAGCCATGACCTTCCCCTTCACGCCCGCCTTCCGCGAGGAGCTCGCCCGCCTGTGCGGGGCCTTTCCGCGGCGCGCCTACGAGGGGCCGGCGCTGAAGCATGCGGCGGTGGCGATCACGGTGGTCGGCGCGCAGGACGGGTCCGGCGAGGCCGCCTTCCTGCTCACCCGCCGCGCCGCCGGCCTGCGGGCGCACGGCGGCCAATGGGCCCTGCCGGGCGGGCGCTGCGATCCCGGCGAGACCATTCCGCAGGCGGCGCTTCGCGAACTCGAGGAAGAGCTCGGCCTGGCGCTGGGGCCGGCGAGCGTGCTGGGCGTGCTCGACGACTATGCGACCCGGTCCGGCTATGCGGTGGCGCCGGTGGTGGTCTGGCTGGACGGCGAGGACCTGGTGAGGCCGAACCCCGACGAGGTCGCGGCGGTGCATCGCATCCCGCTGGGGACGATCCTGCAGCCCGAGGCCGTGCAGTTCGAAACCATCCCCGAGAGCGACCGGCCGGTGATCCGGCTGAACATCGGCGAGCACGACATCCATGCTCCGACCGCCGCGCTGATCTACCAGTTCCGCGAGCTGATCGACGGGCGGGTGACGCGGGTCCTCGACCTGGAGCAACCGACCTTCGCCTGGGCCTGAGGCCGGGGCGTCAAAGCATTCCCAGCGTCCGCCCCGGCACGTCGGCCACATAGGTCGCGGCCAGGCCCGTCGGCGGGCCGACGAGGCGTTCGGCGAAGCCGGCCGGCGCGGTCTTGGGCGCGGCGCGCCAGCGCAGGGTCTCGGCGGTGCCGCCGGGGCGCTCGGCGCGGCTCTTCAGGGCGGCCAGCAGCACCTCGCAGCGGCGGGTCAGGTAGAGTCCCTGGCGCTGGTAGCCGCTTTCGCGGCCCTTCGCCGGCAGGTCGATGATGCGCGCACCGGGCGTCGCGGCGAGGGCGGCGGCGGCCTTCAGCAGGGCCTGGCGCGCCGCGGGCCAGTCGGCCGCCCGGTCGGGCAGGCCCGCCGCGCCGGCCCGCCAGCGCGGTTCGAAGTCGGCGACCGCCTCCTCCAGGCGCAAGGCGCGCGGCG
>DASPLZ010000155.1:0-3227 GCA_035627295.1 Phenylobacterium sp.
TGGGTGACCGGCAATCACGAGCGGGACTCGGTGAAGACCCTGCCCGGCGAGATGGCCGAGGAGATCGCGCTCGCCGGCCTGATCCTGCGCCACGAGCCCCTCCCCGGCCTGGCTTGGGGCGAGGTCGCCGGCCACCTGCACCCCTGCGCGGTGGTGGTCGGCAAGGGCCGCAGCGTGCGCCGCCGCTGCTTCGTCACCGACGGCGAGCGCCTGATCCTGCCGGCCTTCGGGGCCTATGCGGGTGGATTGAACGTGCGGGACGCGGCGTTCGCAGGCCTCTTCGCGCGGTCGCCTCTGATGGGCGCATTAGGGAAGGATCGCGTGCACCCGGTGGGGTGGCGATCGGTGGCGCGGGATTAGGGTCTTCCCTCCCCCTTGTGGGGAGGGTGGATCGGCGCGCAGCGACGAGAGGGGTGGGGGACTTCCGGCAGCTCGGCTGTCGCGGCGAGTCAGCAAGACCCCCACCCGAGCCGCTTCGCGGCCCACCCTCCCCACAAGGGGGAGGGAATTAGAGCCTCAGCGCGCGCTCCAGCGCCACCGCCAGGGAGACGCAAGCCCCCAGCGCCACCACCGTGCCGAGGCTCGGGTACTTCGAGGCCACGTCCGGCGCGTGCTCGTCGAACAGCCATTGCAGCAGGAAGGTCGCGATCAGGCCCCCCAACGCATAGGTGGTCGGCATCAGCCCGGAGGTGAACACCAGCATCCAGGCGATGATCGGCCCCAGCACCGAAAGCGCCAGGCGCTCGCCGCGCGGGTGCTCGCGGGCCGACTCCAGCCCCCAGCGGACGCCGCCCAGGAACGCCTGCACCGTCGCCGAATAGGTGAACAGCAGCATCAGGGCGCTCGCCGTCATGCCGCTGGGCCCGAACGCATAGAGCGCCGCCGCCGCCGGGAACGGCGCCAGGGCCAGCAATGCGATGATCCATAAGCGAAAGGGAATGGGCGAGGAGGTCCGCGCCAATCAGTTTCTCCTGAAGACCGCTGAAGCCGCCCACCCCGCCGCGAGCGCGATCACCACCGAAGCTAGCCCGTAGATCCACGGCCGTCGATGCGCCAAAAGGTACAGCTCGCGTTCAAGCCCCACCTTCTCCACCGTCAGGCCCCGCATCCGGCGCGAGACCGGCTGGCCATCCTGGAACAGCACGATCTCGGCGGTGTAGGCCCCCGTCGGCGCGCCCGACGGCAGGTCGATCTCGGCGCGGAACAGGCCCTGGTCGACGAAGCGCACACCTTGCGGATCGGCGGCGTAGAGCCCGGCGTTCTGCTTCAGCCGCACCACGGCCCGCCGCCAGTCGAGGTAGTCGGCGCCCAGGCGGCTCACCACCATGTCGCGCACGCCGTAGCGGGTCTCGGTGCGCTGCTCCTCGGGGGCGTTGATCGCCAGATGGTCGATGCCCGCGCCCAGCCGCCGGAGCGCGCCGAAGCCGGCGATCTGGTCCAGCGGGCGGCTGGAGGCGGTCATGAAGAAGCCGGGCGCGCCCTGGAACACCACCGGCCGGCTGTTCACCCACACCGCGCCCGCCACCTTGGTCTTGCGGGCGATGCGCAGCGGCTGGTCCGGCCCGCGGACGATCACCACCACGTCGCTGGGCCTGGCCTGCGGGTCGTAGATCGCGCCGTAGAGCACGATCCGCGCGCCCCGGAAGTTGGAGTTCACGCGCACGCTGGTCTCGGTGAGCGCGGCGCTCACCACCGGGCCGGCCTCGGGCGGGGGCGGGATGAAGGCCATCAGCCGGCCCCGCTGATCTGCACGAAGGGCTCCTCGGGGGTGAGGAAGAGGCCCAGGCCCATGTTGACGCCCACCGCCAGCACGATCACCGCCAGCAGGGCGCGAAGCTCCTCGGCCCGGAAGCGCGCGGAGGCCCGCGCCCCGAATTGCGCGCCGATCACCCCGCCGACCAGCAGGAGGGTGGCCAGCACGATGTCGACCGTCTGGTTGCGGCCGGCCTGCAGGAGGCTGGCGAGAGAGGTGGTGATGATGATCTGGAAGAGGCTGGTGCCCACCACCACGGCGGCCGGCATCCTGAGGATGTAGATCATCGCCGGCACCAGGATGAAGCCGCCGCCCACCCCCATGATCGCCGACAGCACTCCCACGAACATCCCGAGCACCACCGGGGGGATCACCGAAATGTAGAGCCGCGAGCGGGGAAAGCGCACCTTCAGCGGCAGGCCGTAGAGCCACACCGGCCGGCGGTCGCGGCGCGGCGGGGCGGACTGGCCACGGCGGCGGCGACGGATCGCCTGAAGCGACTCGATCAGCATCAACCCGCCGATCACGCCGAGGAAGATCAGGTAGGAGAGCGAGACGACCAGGTCGGCCTGGCCGAGCAGCAGGAGCCAGCGGAAGATCTCCACCCCGATGATCGCGCCGGCCGCGCCGCCGGCCGCCAGCACGCCGCCCATCTTGAAATCCACCGCCCGCCGGCGGGTGTAGGAGATCACCCCGGAGGTGGAGGAGGCCGCGACATGGTTGGCCTCGCTGGCCACCGCGACCGCCGGCGGGATCCCCAGGAACACCAGCACCGGCGTCATCAGGAAGCCGCCGCCGATGCCGAACAGGCCGGAGATGAACCCCACCACCGCGCCGAGCGCCACCAGCAGCGGCGCCGAGACCGAGACCTCCGCGATGGGCAGGTAGAGGTCGAGCATCGCCTAATCCTCCCCCGTGCAACGGGGGAGGGGGACCCCAAAGGGGTGGAGGGGGCGAGGTTCTGTGCGGAGAGTCAGCAAGGACGCGCAGGCGAAATCTCGCAGAGGTCCGCGCCAAGTCGCGCCCCCTCCACCGCTTCGCGGTCCCCCTCCCCCGCGAGCGGGGGAGGATTTGAGGTCTTCCGCCATCAGGTCCGTCATCCCGAACCTCGGGCGGAAGGTCAACGCGTGTAGACGGAAAGCCGGGAAACGGTGGCCGCGTCGAGCGCGCCGGTGGCGGCCAGCCCCTGGTCGCGCTGATAGGCGGCGACGGCCAGGCGCAGGGCCGGCGAAGAGGCCCCGTCGGCCGGGCCCTGATAGTAGCCGAGCCGGGTCAGCGCCCGCTGGGCGGTCGCGGTCGAGGGACCGCCCGCCGCCAGCTGGGTCGGCGCGGCGCCGGCGGCGCGGTAGGCGCCGGCCGAACGCTCGGCGATGCTCTGCGCCTGGGTCGAGAGCTGCGGGCGCAGGCGCTGGGCGGCCGCTCGGCTCTCGGCGTCGCCGCTGCGGGCCGCGATCAGATACCATTTGTAGGCCTC
>DASPLZ010000156.1:0-7745 GCA_035627295.1 Phenylobacterium sp.
GCCGTCCTCGATAGCCAGCGGGGTCTTCAGGATGTCGCCGGTCAGCTTGTCGGAACCGATGAATTCGGCCGCCGGCTTCACCGCCGCGGTGGAGCAGGCGAAGTGCAGTTCGGCCAGCGCCTGCAGGCTGGTGCCGATCCCCTGCCCCACCAAGACCTCGATGCCGGCCGAATGGCAGACCGCGGCGATTTCCTTGCTGCGGCGATAGCCGCCGGTCTTGGCGATCTTGATCTTCACCGAGTCCGCCGCCCGCGCCTTGGCCACGCGCATGGCGTCCATGACGCTGTGCACCGACTCGTCGGCCATCAGCGGCGCGTCGATCGCCTGGCGGATCTCGGCCATGCCCTCGATGTCCCAGCCGGCCACCGGCTGCTCGACATGCTCCAGGTCGTAGGGCTCGAGCCGGCGGATCAGGCGGATCGCCTCCGGCACGGTGAAGACGCCGTTGCCGTCGAGCCGAAGGCTGATGTTCGGCCCGATCTCCTCGCGCACGGTGCGAACCCGCACCACGTCGAAGTCCGGGTCGGTCTTGGCGCCGATCTTCAGCTTGATGGTCTTGAAGCCGCGGTCGACCAGGGCCTTGGCGGTGGCCGCCATGCGGTCGGGCGTGTCGTGCCCCACCCCGCCGGAGAGCGCGAAGCGCTCGCGCACGCGCCCGCCCATCAGGTCGCAGACCGGCCGGCCGATACTTCGGGCGGCCGCATCGTGCACCGCCATGTCCACGGCCGACTTGGCGAAGAGGTTGCCGAGCTCCCAGGCCTTGTCCATCACCGCCACGACCCGCTCGGTGTCGAGGACCGAGACGCCCTTCAGCGCCGGCCGGAAGGTGCGCTGGATGACGCCGATCATCCCCATCGGCGTGTCGGGGGCGTACCAGCCGGGCGTCAGGAACACCTCCCCGAAGCCCTCGACGCCCTCGTCGGTCACAACCTTCACGATGAGGCCGAAGTAGTCCTCCCCGCCGTCCTCCATGGGGCCCATGCGGTAGGGCATCTTGGCGGGGATCTTGATGATGCTGGCGGCGATGTCGGCGATGTGCATACGACGTTTCCTTGAGATTTCAGCGGGCGGCCGCGGCGTCGGCGATGGCGCGGAACACCGCGTTCTCCTCGGCCTCCGAGGGCGGCGTATCGTCGTTGGCGGCGATCTGGGCGACGACGATCCCGCGCCCCCGATCGACCCAGAGGATCTGGCCGAAGGCGCCCAGCGCCATGGCCTCGTCCTGGTAGCCGGCCGGCACCCAGAACTGCATGGCGTAGCCGCGCGGCTTGTCGCCCGGCTCCTGGAACGGCGCGCTGGGGTGGGTGACGAGGTCGGCCCACCCAGGCGGCGTCAACGCCTCGCCGCCCACCTTCAGGTCGTCGACGTAGAGCTGCCCCAGGTGCGCGAAGTCCTGCAGAGTCGTTTGCAGGCAGCAGTGGCCGAAGGAGACGCCGGCCTCGCCCTTGGCGTGCTTCGACCAGCTGGCCGCGCCTGAGAAGCCGGCCGGGGTCCAGAGCTTCTCCTGCACGATGTCGGCGTAGCGCTTGCCGTAGGCGCCGCGCAGCGCCGCCGAGAGCACATGGGTGTCGGTGGCCAGGTAGTTGAAGTCGCTGCCCGGCTTGATCCGGGAGCCGAGCGAGGCGGCGAAGTCGTCGAGGTTCCGGCCGCCCAGCAGGGCTATGTACATGTCGCTGCGGTTGGGCGTGCCCTTATCGTGGAAGAACTGCACCCCTGACGACATCATCGCCACGTGGCGCAGCGAGACCGGCCCGTAGGCCGTGCCCTTGAACTGCGGCGCATAGGCCTCGACCGGATCGTCCAGGCTCTTGATCACCCCTTCCTTCAGGGCGATCCCGAGGATGGTGACGGTGTAGCTCTTCGACGCCGACCATAGCGAATGCTGGCTCTGCGGCCCCACGCCGTTGCGATAGCTCTCGAAGACCACCGTTCCGTCCTTCAGGACCATGATCCCGTTGACGTTGGCGCGCTTCATGTAGTCGCCGACGGTCGCCTGGCGCCCCTCGAAGGCGTAGGCCACCGGCTCCAGCGGCCGCAGGTCGCGCGGGTAGGCGCGCGGCTTCCGCGACGGCGCCAGCCGGTCGACCGGGAAGATGCGGTCGTAGTGGGTGAAGATCTCCGTCCGCTGCGCCGGCTGGGCGACCTTGAACCAGAGGCTGGGGTCGTTCGCCGGCTCCTCCGCCCAGGCCGACCCGGCCAACACCGCCATGGCGCCTACACCCAAGGCGGCGCGCCCAACGCTTCGCAAGCCCCTCATCCCCGCTCCTTCCGGTGACAACGCCACGTTCGTTGATTGTAATCTGTTGACAGTTTTATGCAGCACGACGATGGTGGCTGCAATACGGAATATGAACCCCGGTTCGCATTCTTGTTGACGGCAGCGGGGTCAGGGGGAGAAGCTATGTCCAGGCGATCGATGCTGCTCGCGTCCGCTTTAGGTGTGGCGGGCGCCGGCCTCATGGGGGTCGCGCCGGCCCAGGCGCAATCGGGGGACGCGGTGGGGAACACCGTCGAGGAAGTCGTGGTGACCGGCTCCTACATCGGCGGCGGCGTGCAGACGAGCGCCCTGCCGGTGGACGTGGTGACCGCCGACGACCTGCGCCGCCGCGGCTCGCCCAGCGTGGTCGAGCTCCTGAAGGCCCTGCCCGCCAGCAGCGGCGTGCTGGGCGACTCCAATCAGTTCGACAGCCGCTCGCTGGCCTCCGAGGGCACGGGCAGCGTCAACCTGCGGGGGCTCGGGCCGCAGCGCACCCTGGTGCTACTGAACGGCCGGCGGATGCCGATCAACCCGGCCGCCCAGGGCGGCACGGGCGTCGTCGACACCAACATGATCCCGATCGCCGCCATCGGCCGGCTGGAGGTGCTGAAGGACGGCGCGGCCGCGACCTATGGCTCCGACGCCATCGCCGGCGTGGTCAACTTCATCACCCGCAGGAGCTTCGAGGGCCTGGAGCTCAACGCCGACTACGCCGCCATCGAAGGCTCAGGCGGGAACTACGGCCTCTCGGCCACCTACGGCTGGGCCGGCGAGCGCGCCGACGCCCTGGTCAGCGCCGCCTGGCAGCACCGTTCGGAGCTGTCGGTCCGTGACCGTGACTGGGCGATCAGATCCTACGCGGAGAACCCGGAGGGCGGCTGGAACCCGATCAACAACCCCTCGAGCTTCCTGCCGCTGGCCGCCAACGGCGTGTCGCCGGCCGGCCAGCCCCGGCGCGACGTGGCCTGCGCCCTGCTCGGCGGCCACGCCGGCTTCGCCAACGCCACGACGCCTGCGTGCCTGGCCCAGGCCACCCCCTTCGACAACCTCATCGAGGAGGAAGAGCACTACCAGGTCTACGGCGAGTTCAACTACGAGCTGGCCGCCGACACCATGCTGCACCTCGAGGGCCTCTGGGGCCGCACGGAGGTGCCGCATTGGGCCACGGCCCCCTCCTACCCGGCCCTCGGAACGCCGACCGCCGAAGCCCAGGCCAACCCGGCCCAGGCCGGCGCCTATGTCGTGCCGGCCACGCATCCGGGGCTGATCGCCTACTACGCCGCCAACAGCCTCGGCCCCGTGCCGGCCGGCGGCGTGCGCCTCTTGCTCAACCGGCCCTACGGCCTCGGCGGCAACCCGCTGTTCGAAGGCGGCGGCTCGGAGGGCAGGCGCGAATATGAGCTCTTCCGCGTCTCGGCCGATCTGAAAGGCCGCGCTTTTGGCGGCGCGGTCGGCTGGAACCTCGCCGCCACCTACGGCGAGGACGACGTCCTCAACACCACCTACGACACCCTGATCAACCGCTATCAGCTGGCGCTGCGCGGGCTGGGGGGGCCGAACTGCAACCGGGCCGCCAATACCCCCGGCCAGAACGGCTGCCTCTGGTACAACCCCTTCTCCAACGCGATCGCCGGCAACCCGACGACCGGCGTCGCCAACCCCGGCTTCAACCCTCTGGTGGCCAACAGCCCGGAGGTGACCGCGTGGTTCTTCCAGGAGGGCGAGGCGCATCTTACGGCCGCCACCTTCGTGGTCGACGCGGTGCTGGACGGCAGGACGCCCCTCGAGCTGGCCGGCGGCCCGGTCAGCTGGGCGGCCGGCGCCCAGTATCGCCGCAACACCCACAAGACGCGCTTCAGCGACCTGCGCAACCGTGAGGTCAACCCCTGCATCAACACCCTCGACTTCGGCGTCACCACCTGCTCGGGCGCCACCGCCGTCGGCCCCTTCGGCTTCACGCCGGCCAGCCGGCCGCAGGAGATCTCCAGCGAGGTGGCCGCGGTCTTCGGCGAGCTTCAGCTGCCGATCACCGACCGCCTGCAGGCCCAGTTCGCCGCCCGTTACGAGGACTACGGCGGCCAGGCCGGCACGACCTTCGACCCCAAGACCGCCCTGCGCCTCACCGCCACCGACTGGCTGGCCTTCCGCGCCTCGGCCAGCTCCACCTTCCGCGCCCCGCCCCTGACCCAGCGCAACGATGACGTCCAGGCCTCCCTGCAGAGCATCCTCGGCTCGTTCCGCGCCATCGACATCCAGGGCGACCCGGCGCTGGAGCCGGAGACCGCCAAGACCTACTCGGTCGGCGTCATCCTGACCCCCGGCGACTTCCGGGCGACAGTGGATTTCTGGCGCTTCGATTTCGAGGGCCCGATCGCCACCGAGCCGGTAGGCGGCATCGTCTCGGCGGTGTTTCCGAACGGCGCGGCCGGGGCCAACAACTGCGCCGATCCGGCCTACGCCAGCCTCGTCGCCCGCTTCACCTTCACCGGCGGCGTCTGCAGCGCGGCGACCATCACCCGCATGCTGGTGAAGAACGCCAACGGCGCCGACCAGACCGTCGCCGGCGTCGACATCGGCGCGGAGTACCGCTTCCGCGACGTGCTGGGCGGCGATGTCGCCCTCGGCGCCAGCGTCAGCCATGTGAGCAAGTTCAAGGTCGGCAGCACCGTCATCGACGGCATCGAAGTGGCCCCCGCCTTCGACGGCGCCGGCGCCCTCAACTACCAGACCAACATCTACCCGGTCGCCGACTGGAAGGGCTCCCTCTTCGCCGAGTGGAGCACAGCCACCATGAGCCTGCGCTGGACCATCAACTACGTCGGCGAAATGGACGACCTGCGGCCCAACACCTTCGACCCGCTGATCTACCGAGACGAGCAGAACCAGCTCTTCACCGTCACCGCCGGCCGGACGGTGAAGGCCTTCGTCACCCACGACCTCGCCTTCCGCACCGAGCTTCCCTGGGACGCCACGGCGACGGTCTCGGTCAGCAACCTCTTCGACGAGGACCCGCCGTTCGCGCGCCTCAGCATGAACTACGACCCCTTCACCGCCTCCGGCGCCGGCCGCGTGGTGAAGGTCGCCCTTTCCAAGCGCTACTGACGAGACCCGTTTTCCAATGACCGAACCTGCGCCTCCCCGTCCGAACCACGGCTACGGCACGCCCAACACCGACTATGTGCGCACCTGGCGCGAGCGCGCGGACCCGCGGCCGATGTGGGCGCTGAACCTGATGCGCTATCGCCCCAAGGCGCAGTATCCGGACGGCCGGGCCACCGACCTCACCGGCTGGGAGGCTGACGACCTCTACGCCCCCTACGAGGAGCTGGCCGCAGTCGGCGCGGCGGGCATCCTGCGCGCGCCGGTGGTGCACCAGCTGGTCGGCGACGGCGCCCGCTGGGACCGTGTCGCCATCGCGCGCTATCCCACCCAGGGCGCCATGCTCGACATGCAGATGCTGCCGGCCTTCCAGGAGCGCCATCAGCACAAGATCGCCGGCATGGAGTTCACCATCGTCGTCGCCACCTTCCGCCGCGACGGCGCCGCGCCGCCTCCAGCCGCCGCTGACGAGACCCCGTTTCTGCTGCTGCAACTGGTCGGCGACAAATCCGCGCCGGACCTCGCCGCCGGCCTCGGCGCCCAGCACATCGCCACCTTCGACGCTGACAATGTGATCATCGGCGACGAGCGCCGTTACGCCGAGGCTCGCTGGCACGCCGTCTCCGAGGCGGTGGGGGAGGAGCTCCGCCGCCGCCCGCGGATCGACAGCCTCTCCAGCTACGCCTTCCTGCTCAAGCCCGACCGCAACGCCCTCGCCGCCTCGCTGCAGCATGAGCCTTTCCCTCGCAGGAAATGACATGCAGAGTGTCAATAGATCGCGCAAGGCTCGGCGCGACGGGAGGAACTGATGTCTAGAAAGCTCGTCACCCGGCTGGCCGTCGGCCTGGCCGTCGTGGTGGTCCTGGTCGGGATCGCGCTCGCCAACTTCAAGTCGATCATCCTCTTCGCGGTCGGCAACCTCGGGAAGGAGAAGGTCGGCCCCACCCTGGAGGTGGTCTGGTCCCGGGGCCCCGCAGCCCCGCCCGCCGGCGAGCGCCCGCCTAACGTGGTGGTGATCCTGGCCGACGACCTGGGCATCAACGACATCTCGACCTTCGGCGGCGGCGTGGCCGGCGGCCTGGTGCCGACGCCGAACATCGACGCCCTGGCCGCCAGCGGCGCGATGATGCCGCAGGCCTATTCCGGCACCGCCGCCTGCGCGCCGTCGCGGGCGATGCTGATGACCGGCCGCTACCCGACCCGCCACGGCTTCGAGTTCACCCCGACGCCGAACGGCATGCAGCGCATCCTCAACCTCTTCTACAACGACGGCACGCGCCCGCATGAGATGATCCGCGACGCCGAGGCCGAAGCCGCCCAGCCGGACTTCCACGACCAGGGCCTGCCGGGCTCGGAGGTCACCGTCGCCGAGGTGCTCAAGCAACGCGGCTACCACACGGTCCACATCGGCAAGTGGCACCTGGGCGGCGGCCCGGAGTTCAGCGCCAACGCCCAGGGGTTCGACGAGAGCCTGCTGATGGCCAGCTCCCTCTACCTGCCCGAAAAGGATCCCCGCGTCGTCAACGCCAAGCTGCCGTTCGACCCGATCGACAAGTTCCTGTGGGCGCGCATGCAGCACGCGGCGACCTTCAACGACGGGCCCCGCTTCGCCCCCGCCGGCTACCTCACCGACTACTACACCGACGAGGCGCTGAAGGTGATCGACGCCAACCGCAACCGGCCCTTCTTCCTCTATCTCGCCCACTGGGGCGTCCACAGCCCGCTGCAGGCCAGCAAGGCCGACTACGACGCCTTGCCGCAGATCAAGGACCATCGCCTCAGGGTCTACGCCGCCATGGTCCGGGCGCTCGACCGCAGCGTCGGGCGGGTGATGCAGAAGCTGCGCGACGAGGGCCTGGCCGAGAACACCATCGTCATCTTCACCAGCGACAACGGGGGCGCCGGCTACATCGGCCTGCCGGAGGTCAACAAGCCCTATCGCGGCTGGAAGCTGACCTTCTTCGAGGGCGGCATCCGGGTGCCCTACTTCGTCTCCTGGCCCGGCAAGATCGCGCCCGGCACGCGGCTGGCCGATCCGGTGAGCCACCTCGACCTGCTGCCCACGGTGGCCGCCGCGGCCGGGGCGAGTCCGCCCACCGACCGGCCGATCGACGGGGCCAACCTGATGCCCTACCTCACCGGCGGTCCGCGGCCGGCGCGTCCGCCGCACGAGGCGATCTTTTGGCAGGACGGCCACTACCAGGCGGTGCTGAAGGACGGCTGGAAGCTGCAGACGTCGCAGCGCCCGCGGAAGGACTGGCTGTTCCACCTGGCCAGCGATCCCACCGAACGGCGCAACCTGGCGCAGGCCAACCCCGCCAAGGTCGCCGAGCTCAAGGCGGCGCTGGCCGAGCACCGGCGGGGCGGGAAGCCGGCGCTCTACCCCTAC
>DASPLZ010000157.1:0-2342 GCA_035627295.1 Phenylobacterium sp.
GAGGGGTAGAGGAAGACCCGGCTCGCTCCCTCCAGCACGCAGAGCCCTTCTTCGAGCGACCGCTGCGCGGAAAGGCCCTCACGGCCGTAGGTCTGATGCGAATGGTCATAGAGCGCCGCGGCGTTCGGTAGGAGGACGGTCGACCCCTTCTGCACGGCCGGCCCGACGGTCCTGGCCTTCAGGGGTTGCTTGGCGCCGGCGCGGATGAGGCGCGTCTCGTCGTGCATCGGGGTTGCGTATCTCGCCTCGGGGAGGCCTCACTTAGGGAGGAGCTTGGCTCGGGAATCAAGGAGGAGCGATTGAACGTCCGCGCCGCCGCGGCCCTGACCCTCGCCGCCGCCCTGGCCGCTTGCGGCCCGCCGGAGCCCGACCCGGCGCCCAAGCCCGCGCCGGTGAAGGCCGCGCCGCCCTCGGAGGTCAAGGTCTCCAGCCCGACCCTGGACGCCGTCCGCGCGCGCGGACGGCTGAACTGCGGCGTCCACCAGGGCCTGGCGGGCTTCGCCTATCCGGACCAGCGCGGCGTCTGGCGCGGCTTCGACGTCGAGATCTGCCGGGCCATCGCCACCGCGGTGCTGGGCGACGCTCAGGCGGTGAACTTCGTGCCGCTGGCCGCGACCGAGCGATTGAACGCCCTGCAGGAGAAGCGCGTGGACGTGCTTTCGCGCAACACCTCCTGGACCTTCAGCCGCGACGCCTCGCTGGGCTTCGACTTCCCGGCGGTCACCTATTTCGACGGCCAGGGGTTCCTGGCGCGCCGCTCGCTGAACCTCGCCAGCGCCGACGAGCTCTCGGGCGCGCGCATCTGCGTGCAGGCCGGCACGGTGACCGAGCAGAACCTTGCCGAATACTTCCGCGAGCGGGAGGTGAAGTACACACCGGTGGTGGTGGCCTCCGAGGAAGAGGCGCGCGAGAAGTACCAGGCTGAGGCCTGCGACGCCTTCACCGCCGATATCTCGGCGCTCGCCTCAGCCCGCTCGATCCTCAACGACCCGGCCTCGCACGTCATCCTGCCGACGGTGATCTCCAAGGAGCCGCTTGGGCCCGTGGTGCGTCAGGACGACGCCGTCTGGGCGGACATCGTCCGCTGGACCGTCTTCGCCATCGTCCTGGCCGAAGAGGCCGGCCTGACCTCCAAAACCGTCGAGCAGGCCCGCGAGACCGCCACCCGCGCCTCGGTCCAGCGCCTGCTGGGCAAGCGCGACAACCTCGGGGCCATGCTGGGCCTGAAGCCCGACTGGGCCTTCCAGGTGATCCGCCAGGTGGGCGCCTACAACGAGATCTTCGACCGCAACCTCGGTCCGCGATCCTCGCTGCGCCTGACCCGCGGCTTCAACCGCTTGTGGACCGCCGACCCGCCGGGCCTGCTGTTCGCGCCGCCGATGCGGTGATCAGAGCTGCTTGCGCATGGCGCAACGGCGGGGCAGGCCGCGCTCCGCCTCCAGCCGGTTGAGTTCGTCGAGCCGTGCGTCGGTCCCGGGCGCCAGCACCTCGAACCCGAGCCGCTGGTAGAACGGCGCGTTCCACGCCACGTCGGAGAAAGTGGTCAGTGTCTGCGCCGCCAGTCCGCGGGCGCGTGCCTCCGTCTCGGCCGCCTCCATCAGCTGCCGCCCGAGGCCATGCTTCTGCGCCTCGTGCGCCACCGCGAGCTCCCAGATGTGCAGGGCCTCGCCCTCTACCTCCGCCGTAAGGAAGCCGACCGGCCGGTCCTGCCCGTCGACGGCCACCCAGACGGTCCCGGCGACGATCAGCGGCTCATGGAACTCCGGTTCGCCCACCTGGTCGTCGGCGATCCAGGCCAGGTCGGGGATGGTGCGGAACGCCTCGCCCGCCGAGCGCTCGACGTCCGGCAGCAGCGCCGCGTCGTCCGGCCGGGCCGGGCGGACCGAATAGCTCAAGCGCCGGTCACCACCGGCGCGCCTTCCAACCGGCCCCATTCGCTCCAGGAGCCGTCGTACACGGCGACGTCGTCGCGCCCCAGCACCGCCAGGGCCAGGGCCAGCAGCGAGGCGGTGACCCCCGAGCCGCAGGTGGTGACGAGCGGCTTGCCAAGATCGACCCCCGCCGCGTCGAACGCCGCGCGCAGCTCGTCCGGCGGCAGCAGGCGGCCGCCGCGGATCAGCGTCCCCGCCGGCGTATTCAACGCCCCGGGCATGTGGCCGCCTCGCAGGCCGGCGCGGGGCTCCGGCGCTTCGCCGCGGAAACGGGCGGCCGGGCGGGCGTCGACCACCTGGGCCGAGCCGTCCGCCAGGATCGCCTTCACCTGGCCGGCGTCGCGGACCAGCGTCTCGTCGAGGTGGGCCTTGAACTCGGCGTGAGGCTTGTCCGGCCAGCCTGTCTCCACG
>DASPLZ010000158.1:0-2223 GCA_035627295.1 Phenylobacterium sp.
GGCGAAGTTGATGTAGCGGTTCTCGATGTTGAAGGACTGGTAGTAGGCCGAGTTGATGTTGTTGGGGTTCGGCCCCTGCGGGCTGACCAGGAAGTCGAAGCCGCCCTTGCTCGGAACGAAGCCCAGGAAGAACTGGTAGGCCATGGCCGCCACCGCCGTGCTGCCGTCGGCCCGCTGGACGATGTCGCCGTAGGCCTGGGCCAGGGTCTTCTGGCCGCCGCTGACCGAGGCCGCCAGACCGTCCAGGAAGCTCAGGTCCGCCGGGCTCGACGCGGCCCGCCGCATGACGTTCTCGAAGGCGTAACCGAGCTGTTCGGCCGTGGTCGCGCCGGCGATCTTGATGGTCCGGTCGCTGAAGGCGAGCTGCTCGATGGAGACAAGGGTGTCTGTCCCTTCCGCGCCGCCGGCCGTGAGGTCCTGCACCCGCCATGCGCCGTCCTGGGCCTGCCACCAAGCGTAGTCCGCCGCGCGGTTGAAGTGGGCGGCGATGTCGGTCCCGTCGCCGCCTTCCAGCCGGTCGTCGCCGCCGCGCCCGGCCAGCACGTCGGCGCCCCCGCCGCCGACCAGGCGGTTGGCGACGGCGTTGCCGATCAGGGTGTCAGAGCCCGCCCCGCCGATCCCGTTCTCGATCACCGCCCGGAAGGCGATGGCGATGTTGCCCACGAGGCCGCCGGCGTTGGAGAAGCCGCCGGGGCTCAAGTCCAGAAGCGCGGCCTGGGCGTAGCCGGAGAGGTCCAGGGTGTCGGTTCCGCCGCCGTCCCAGATCGCCACCACCGGCCGCGCCTGCTGAGCGAAGTCGTAGACCGCCCGCCCGGCGGTGGAGTTGAAGCCGTAGACCGTATCGCCGGCCCGGGTCGAAAGGTTCTCGCCGTAGAGCCGCTGCATCGCCTCGATGTCGTAGAGCATCGGAGTGATGGCGAAGGCCCCGCCGTGCTGCGCGCCGGTCTCGTGGGCGCCGAAATAGGACATCACCGTGTACTGCAGGCTGTCCTGGAAAAACTGGGCGTGGACGCCGTAGACGATCTCCTCGTCCGGGTTGCGGTTGTAGGTCCCGGGGTGTGGCAGGCCGAGGGCGTGCAGCGTCTCGTGCATCAGCACCATGTACATGCGGCTGCCGTAGGCGTAGCCGCCGACCGCGCGGTTCGGGTTGATCCACACCTCCGAGCCGAACATCTGCTCGCGCCCGCCAAGGTCCGCGCCGGGAAACCACTCCACCAGCGCCCAGCCGGTGACGAACTGCGGCATGCTGGCCGAGGTCCCGAAGCTGATGCGGCTGTTGGCCTGGCCGGGCTCGACCTGGTTGTCGGGCGCCTGGGCGAAGGTGAGGGGGACGATCTCGGCGATCTGGTCGAAGATGTCGCGCAGGGCGACGCGCTGCTCGGCGCTGAACGGGACGAAGGCGGTGTAGTCGCCGTCGGTGCGGTAGGCCGGGCGCTGTTCGTAGAAGCTGTAGGTGATCTGCGGCCCGGCCCAGCGGGCGTTCCAGCGCAGGATCTGGCCCATCACCTCGTCCAGCGCCCAGACCGGCTTGCCGTTGGCCGCCAGCGGATCGCCCGGCGCGGCCTGCGGCTCGCCCAGCGCCTGAGCCGCCAGGCAGGCGGCGCAACCGCAGGCGGGGATGGTCGCGAACTCGGACACGTGGCGGGCTCCGGCGGCGTCGAGGGCGACGCTCGGACAGGCTAAGGCCGGCGAGGAGACCGTGAATAGGGCTGCGCCGCAAGCGGCGAGAGCGGTGGAAAGCTGTGGGGACGCAACATGTTACATAGCATCGTCACAAGTTACCGACAGGGCCGGATGCGCTCGGGCGGCGTCGGGCGCTCGGGAGCCCCGAAGACGGAGAAATAGCCGAGGTCGCCTGTCATCGGCGCAGTGGAAAGATGGGTGTAGCCCACCGCCTCGAACTCGCATCGGAGCAGGGCGGCCGGGATGCCGTGGCGGTTGGTGGCGCGCTCCAGGTCCTCCACGCCGACCTTGGCGCCGGGCTTCAGCGCGCCGGCGAGGTTGTAGAGCAGGCCGTAGGGCTGCTCGATCTCGTGGTACATGTGGATCAGGATCGCCGCGTCGAGCGAATGGGCCGGCAGGCGCGGATCATGCGGGTCGCCGAGCGCCAGGGTGATATTGGAGAGCCCCTGCCGGCGGGCCTCGGCGTCCAGCCGGCGCAGGTAGTCGGGCATGACGTCCTGGGCGATCACCCGGCCGCGCGGGCCGACGACGGGCGAAAGG
>DASPLZ010000159.1:0-2564 GCA_035627295.1 Phenylobacterium sp.
ACCGCGCGCGACGCCGGCGCGCCGGTCGAGCTGATCGAGACCACCGTGAAGGTCAACGACGAGCGCAAGCGCGCCATGGCTTTCTTGCGCGCGTCATTGACCTCGACCGTGGTTTCGATCAGCCGCACGGGCGAACCGGCGTCGACCGCGGTGCGAACCAGCGCGATGGTGTCCTTGGGAAAGCAGGAGCCGCCGTAGCCGGGGCCGGCGTGCAGGAATTTCGACCCGATCCGGTTGTCGAGGCCGATGCCGCGGGCCACGTGCTGAACGTCGCCCCCCACCGCCTCGCAAAGATCCGCCATCTCGTTGATGAAGGTGATCTTCATCGCCAGGAAGGCGTTGGCCGCGTACTTGATCAGCTCGCTGGTGCGCCGCCCGGTGAACAGGATCGGCGTCTCGTTGAGATAGAGCGGCCGGTAGAGCTCGCGCATCACCGCCTGGGCGCGGGCGTCCTCGGTCCCCACCACCACCCGGTCCGGGCGCTTGAAGTCCTCGATCGCCGCGCCCTCGCGCAGGAACTCGGGGTTGGAGACCACGGCCACGTCGGCCTTGGGCGCCACGCGCTTGAAGATGGCCTCGATCTCGTCGCCCGTGCCGACCGGGACGGTGGACTTGGTGATCACCACGGTGAAGCCGTCCACCAGGGCCGCGACCTCGCCGGCCGCCTCGTAGACGTAGCTGAGGTCGGCATAGCCGTCGCCGCGCCTCGAGGGGGTGCCCACGGCGATGAACACCGCGTCGGCCGCGCGGATCGCCGCGGCCGCCTCGGTGTCGAAGAACAGGCGGCCTTCGCGGACGTTCTTGGCGACCAGGTCTTCGAGCCCCGGCTCGTAGATCGGGATGCCGCCGGAGCGCAGGCGTTCGATCTTGCCGGCGTCCTTGTCGATGCAGGTGACGGTGTGGCCGAAGTCGGCGAAGCAGGCGCCCGAGACGAGGCCGACATAGCCTGCGCCAATCATCGCAACACGCATGGGAACTCTCGAGTGAAGGGCTGCGGGCGGCGTTTGGCACGCCGCGCGCCTGGGGGCAACCGGCTCAGATCAGCCAGTTGCGCGGCCGCGGATAGGGCTCGCCCTGCATGACGTAGAGCAGGCCGACGATGCAGCGCACCGCGACCCAGAGGCTGACCACGCTGACGATGATGCCGCCCAGCACCAGGGCCGGGATGCCGATCAGCACGATGGAGAGCGGGATGCCGACGATGATCAGGATCCAGCCGACCAGCCAGAAGGCGATGGACAGCCAGAAGGTGTAGATCTGGAAGACGTAGTGGGTCTCGGTGCGCGGCGCGGCCCTGTCGCGGCAGACGTAGGCCATGATGATCCCGATCAGGATGGTGACCCCGTTCACCAGGCCGATCAGGTAGAGGCCGTAGACGATCGCCGGCAGCACCCGGTCCTCGACCGGCTGGGCGGCGGCGGGGTGGGGCGAGGCGATCACGGGGTCGGACAAGGGCGTTCCCTCCAGCGTGAGCGTGAATGTGGGGAACTTCTCGCGCCGGCGCAAACGCGCCCTCGCAGGGAGTTGAGGCTGAGGTGTCTTGCGTCCTTCGAGACGCCCGCTGCGCGGGCTCCTCAGGATGACGAATTCAGCAAAGACCTAGTCATGGTGAGGAGCGGCGGAGCCGCGTCTCGAACCACGCACGGCCCGTCGGTTGCGATCCGGCGGCGCCTCAGCCCAGGTGCTGGCCCGAATCCACGGCGATCATCTGGCCGGTCACCGCCTGGGCGCCGATGAGGTAGGTCAGCGCGCGGCCGATCTCCTCCGGGTCGACGGGTCTCTGAAGCAGCGTGCTCGCGGCCTCGGCCTCGAACTCGCCGGGCGCCTGATGGATCGAGGTGAGGGTCGGGCCGGGGCCGATGGCGTTGACGCGCCAGCGGGGGGCCAGCGCCTGGGCCATCATCCGGGTGGCGGCCCAGAGGGCGCCGCGGCTGACGCCATAGCTGAAGAACTCCGGCGTCGGGCGCCAGACACGCTGGTCCAGGAGGTTGACGATCAGGCCCTCGCGGCCGGCCGGCAGGCGCGCCGCCACCGCCTGGGCCAGCAGGATCGGCGCGCGCAGGTTGGCGTCCAGGTGCGCGGCGAGGCTGGCCGGGGTGAGGTCGGCGAGCCGGTCCGGCTGGAACAGCGAGGCGTTGTTGACGAGCAGGGTGACCGGCCCGACAGCCGCCTCGGCGTCGGCGGCGAGATCCGAGAGCGCCGCTGGGTCGGTGAGCTCGGCGGCGACCGTCTCGCAGCGCCGGCCGCGTTCGCGCACCAGGTCGCAGGTGACCTGCGCCTCCGGGTCGCCCCGGTGATGCACCGCCACGTCGTAGCCGGCCTCGGCGGCCGCCAGCGCCAGGACGCGCCCCAGCCTTTTGGCGGCGCCGGTGACCAGGGCGACGCCCTTCTCCCCGGCGTTCACCATTTCGAAAGTTGATGAGATACAACTATAGGTAGAACAGCCACCTCGCCCCTCATGCCCTACGATCGCGTCGACCCGCCCCCGAGCCGTATCCCGTCACCGGCGATGGAAAGGCGCACAAAGTCAAGTTGCGACCTTTACGTCGTGGTTGGCCGAGCTG
>DASPLZ010000160.1:0-3415 GCA_035627295.1 Phenylobacterium sp.
CGCCGTTCGCGCCGGTTCGGCTGGAAGCGGGCCAGCGCTTCCGGCCCCCACTTGCGGCCGGCCACCGCCGCGAGCCCGATCAGCCCCAGCGTCAGGGCCAGGGCGAAAACCGCGCGGGCGAACTCGGCGAAATCCATGCGCGCAGGGTCTCTCCCACGCCGGTTAAGGCGCAGTTAACCCTGTTTATTCACCATCTTGCTCATGGACCCCACCAACATCCCGCTCCTGCAGATGCTGAAGAGCCGGCTGGGCTACCTGTCGGACCGCCAGTCGCTGGTCGCCCAGAACGTCGCCAACGTCGACACGCCGGGCTTCAAGCCCAGCGACCTGACGCCCTTCAGCTTCAAGGTCGCCCAGGCCGCAGCGGGCGCCGGCGCGACGTCCCGCACCCAGGCCAAGCACCTGGCCGGCACCCTCGTCACCACCAGCGCCGGCGGCGCGCGGGTGAAGCAGAAGGCCGATTCGGAAACCACCCTCGACGGCAACTCGGTGGTCCTCGAGGAGCAGATGATGAAGATGGCCGAGGCGCGCACGAACTATGATGCGGCCATCGGCTTCTACCAGCGCTCGATGGGGCTCCTGAAGCTCGCCGCGCGCAAGCCCTCGCAGGCGTAGGCTAGATGCCCGAGATCAAGTCCGGCTCCGCCGTCACCATGGCCGTCGCGGCCTCGGCCCTGAAGGCCGAGCAGGCCCGCATGCGGGTGATCGCCGAGAACATCGCCAACGCCAACTCCACCTCCAAGACGGCGGGCGGCGATCCCTACCGCCGCCAGGCCCCGGTGTTCGAGCCGACCAAGGTGGAAGGAGCAGAGGGCGTGAAGATGCGCAAGGTCGAGCCGGACATGCGCCCCTTCAAGGTCACCTACGATCCCGGTCATCCCTCGGCCGACGCCAAGGGCTATGTGAAGCTGCCCAACGTCGACACCCTGGTGGAGGCCATGGACATGCGCGAGGCCCAGCGGGCCTACGAGGCCAACCTCAACGTCATCGAGACCGCGCGGGCCATGGACATGCGTACCCTCGACCTCCTCAAACGATAGGTCCTAAGCGATGATGTCCCCGCTCGCCGCCGCCAAGGCCTACGCCGCCGCCCAACACCAGGCCGCCGGCGGCGTCGGCGGCATGGACCAGGCCGGCGGCTTCGGCGACCTGGTCAAGGCCGCGATCAGCGACGCGGTCGGCTCGTCGAAGGCCGCCGAAGGCCAGATCGCCGCCCAGGTGGCCGGCAAGGCCCAGTTGATCGACGTGGTCACCGCCATCTCCGCAGCGGAGGCCAGCCTGGAGACGGTGATGGCCGTGCGCGACCAGGTGATCAGCGCCTATCAGGAGATCATGCGGATGCCAATCTGACGCTTCGCGCGTCAGATTCGCCAGAGCTGAACCGTCGTGAAGCCGCCACGTTGATAGGCCAGAGCAGCGCGCTCTAAGCCGACATCCCCGGCGATTCCTCGGAGCACGACGTCTTGCGATCCTTCTATCTGGCGGCCGGCGCCGCCGCGCTTCTCCTCTCGGCCTGCGGCGAAAGCGGCGGCAAGTCCGCGAGCAGCGGCGATGATCGCTTCGCGGGCCTGGACCAGGCGATCCTCGCCTGGAAGGCGGACATCGAGGCCACGCACGACTCCTGCAAGAACAAGGTCGAAGGCTCCGGCTGCGTCGACTTCCAGGTGGCCTGCAAGGCCGAGCGGGCGATCAGCGAGGCCGAACGCGCCGGCGGCGTGACCGAACGGGTGGTCGCCGCCTTCCGCTGGCAGGGCTGGAGCCCCGGCGGAACCGAGCAGCTGCCCGCGGGCGCCTCGGCCGAGTTCGACAAGGCCGGCGGCCAGTGGACCCGCAAGGAAACTCCGCCGGTGAACCCCACCAGCTGCCAGCCGATCCAGAGCTAGCATTTGCCGCTCCCGCCGCGCCCGTAGCCGTGTAGGCTGGCGGCCATGCGGGGCGGCGGTTCATGACTCGGCGGGCGGTGATCATCGGCGGTTCGGGCCAGATCGGCCGGGCCGTCGCGGCGAACCTGCTGGATCACGGTTGGTCGGTGGTCTGCGCCCAGCGCCATCCGGACGATCTCCCCGCCGAGCTGCGCGGGCGGGTCGATGTGGTCGCGCTCGACCGCAATGAAGAGAGCCCGGCGCGCGCGGTGGGGCAGGGAGCCGACCTGCTGGTCGACACCGTCGCCTTCACGGCCGCCCATGCCGCGCAGCTGCTGGAGCTGGCGGGAGACGTGGGCGCGCTCTCGGTCATCTCGACCGGCAGCGTCTACGCCGACGCCGCCGGCCGCACGCTCGACGAAGCCCGCGAGACCGGCTTTCCTCAGTATCCTGTCCCGATCCGCGAAGACCAGCCGCGCACCGCGCCGGGGCCCGCCACCTATTCCACCCACAAGGTCGCCCTGGAAGACGCCCTGCTGGACGCCTGGCCCCGTGACCTGACGATCCTGCGCCCCGGAGCCATCTACGGCCCCGGCTGCCGCAGCCCCCGCGAGTGGTGGGCGCTGCAGCGCCTGCTGGACGGCCGCGCGAAGATCCCGCTGGCCTACGGGGGCGCCAGCCGCTTCCACACCTCCGCCACGGCCAATGTCGCCGAACTGGTCCGCATCGCCGCGGGGCAGCCAGGCGTGCGCGTGCTGAACGCGGTCGATCCCGAGGCGCTCAGCGTCGCTGAACTCGTCCGGGCGATCATGCGCGCGACCGGCCGCTCGGCCGAGCTCCTTCTGATCCCCGGCCCGCCCGAAGGGCTCTTCGGCATGAGCCCCTGGAGCATCCCGGGGCCCGTGGTGCTCGACATGGCGGCGGCCGAGGCGCTCGGCTACGCGCCGGTGACCGACTATGCCGGCTTCGTCGGCGAAACCTGCCGCGACCTGATCGGCCGCGCGGAGGGGCGGCCATGGCGCGAGGCCTTCCCCGGGCTCGCCCCCTATCCGGCGGCGATGTTCGACTACCAGGCCGAGGACGCGGCCTTCGAGGTTCTGCATGGCTGAGCCGGCGATTGCGCTGGCGGGCGTCTCGGTGCGCTACGGCCCGCACCTGGCGCTCGGCGAAGCCTCGCTCGCGATCGGCGAGGGGGAGTTCATCGCGCTCGTCGGAGGGTCCGGCTCCGGCAAGACGACGCTGCTGAAGACCATCAACGGCCTGGTGCGCCCAGACGCCGGGACGGTGCAGGTCGCGGGTGCGGCGGAAGGCGAGCCCGCGCATCTCCTTCGCCGCAGGATCGGCTATGTTTTCCAGGAGATAGGCCTCTTTCCTCACCTGACGGTGGCGGAGAACATCGGCGTCACGCCCCGCCTGCTGGGCTGGGACGCCGCGCGTATCGAAGCGCGGGTCCGCGAGCTGCTCGACCTCGTCGACCTGCCGCAGCAGATGGCCGCGCGGAGACCCGCCGAGCTTTCCGGCGGCCAGCGCCAGCGGGTGGGCGTCGCCCGCGC
>DASPLZ010000161.1:0-2620 GCA_035627295.1 Phenylobacterium sp.
AAGCGGGGCGGCTGATGGCCCACCTGATCGACCTCTCGCACGCCGGCGAGCACCTGCTGTTCGGCGTCGCATGCGGGCTGGCCGGCGCGGCCGTCGTCCTCGCCGTGGCCTGGCGCATCTATCGCAACATCGTCCGGAGGCTTTGAGCCCCATGATCCCCTTCTTCCAGAAGTTCCAACTGCAGCTCGCCGCCGGCGCGCTGGCCCTCACGCTCACCGGCCTGGCCGGCACGACCATCTGGGCGCTCAGCGAGAAGACGGGCCGGGTGGCCGCCGACGGCGCCCTCAAGCTCTGCCGCGCGGACCTCGGTCGTGCGAGGGTGATCTACGCCGCCGACAGCAAGGCCTGGGCGGCGGCGGCCGCCCAGTTCCGTCAGGCGGTGGGCGACCTGAAGCTGGCGGCCGAGAAGCGGCAGGATCGCTACCGCCAGGCTGTGAGGGCCAAGTCGGCCGAGAACGCCGCGCTGCAGGCGCGGATCGTCGCCGTGACGAGCTACAAGCCGAAGGGAGACACCATGGGCGACCAGATGATGGACGCCGACGCCGAGGTCGTGCGTCAGCTGAACCTGCGGGGGGCACAGTGAGGGGGGCGCTCGCTGTGTCGTTGCTGGCCAGCGTGATGCTGGCCGGCTGCCTGCACGCACGGGGATCGACCGAGCGCGTGACTCCTCAGATCGTGCCGACGCCGGTGGCCGCGCCCTGCCTGGACAGGGACGAGATCGAGGCGCCGCCGACGTTCACGCCCGACGCCGTGCTGGCGGCCTTGCCGCCGCCGGTGCGCTACCTGACGATCTTCGCCGAGCGGGAAGCCTCTCGTCTTTGGGCGAACAAGGCCGGGCCGGCGCTGGAGGCGTGCACGCGCTGACGGCGATGTCGGCGGGCCAGGTGGGGAATCGAACCCCCGCTCCACGCTTCGCAGGCGCAGAGCCCGAACCTGGCCCGCAGAACGGCCTTGCGGCCGAACGCGATATGGGGCCGCGCGGCCCTCGCGCAAGGGTCATTGCCAAGCTGCGCAAATCCGCCCGTGGTGTTCGGGCATAGAGCCTTCCGAGCTGAGAGGAGAGGGGAATGATCAAGTGAAGCTTCTGTCCTGGTGCGGCGCCTTCATCGCCGTAGCTTTCCACGCCGTCGCCTGCGCCTTCGAGGCGCCGGTAGCGGCCTTCCGCCTGGCGTTCGCGGACGCCTTCCCGTCGCCCGCGCCCGAGCCGGAGTTCCGCGCGGCGGTCGCGAGCGACGAGGCGGCCTACGCCGGCTCGCAGAAGGCCCGCGTGGCGGCCTTCGAGGTGCGGCGTGACGCCCGCCAGCCGTTGAGCCAGCCCAGCCTCGCCAGCGGTCTCGTGCTGGCGATCTAGCGCCCTTCGCGGCGACCTGAAGGACGAAGCGCCCCCGGCCCTTAGATGCGGCCGGGGGCGCTTTTCGCATGCCTGGAGGGTCAGTCCGCTTGGCGAAGGTACTTGCGGACGTCCTCGGCGCTGTTACCGGCGGCGGCCACCGCCTGCTCAAGCCGTTCGCGGGTTACGCCCAAGGCCTCGGTCCAGTAGCGGACCTCGTGCTCCTCGCCGAGGGCGATGCGGGACCGGTCGGGCTCGCCGACATTCTTGGGATCGTCAGCCATCAGGCTCTCAACTCCTCGGGCTGGACGGCGCCCATGAAAATCTCGACGGCCGTATGGTGGGGGCCCACCTTGTCGACGGCGCGGCAGAGTTCTTCGCGGGTGGCGTCGAGACGTTGCATCCAATAGGCGACCTGATCCTCGTCGTCGCAGTCGATGAAGGTGGGTCGCCTGCTCTCGGTGGCGGGGCCAGTCATGGAGCCTCCCGTTTACCCAGCGCGGAGTCGAAACCCGCCAGGGCGATGCACGTTCCGCGAGTCCCATGAAGCGTGAACTCAAGCCCTACGTCGGCCAGCGAGAGGACGGCCAGGAGGTCGCCGACGAGGTCGAGCACTTCTATCGCTGCAAGGCCTGCGGCCAGCTGGTCGATAAGCGCGACCTGGCGGCGGTGTTCCACCACGAGGAAAGGGGCCACGCGCCGCTGGCGGCGGAGGAGGCCTACCGGCTGGTCGGCGTGGACCACCAGGTCGCCGCGGCCACGGCGAAGCCACGACGCCGGCGCAGGGCGAGCGCGCCCATGTCGGCCTTCCAGATGTTCGCCTTCCCCAAGCTGGTCGACAAGGCGCCCGAGGGTCTCGGCTGGATCCACGAGATCAAATACGACGGCTATCGGATGCAGCTTCGGGTCGAGGGCGGTCAGGCGCGGCTTTTCACGCGCAACGGCTATGACTGGACGTCCAAGCTCCACCTCCTGGCCGCGCACGCCGGCGTGGCCCTGGACGCCGACTGCCTGCTGGACGCCGAGCTATGCGCCATTGGCGAAGACGGGGTTCCGAGCTTCGAGCTGCTGCAGAGCCGCAAGCCGACCAGCCATCTGGTCCTCTTCGTGTTCGACGCGCTGTGGATCGGGGGAGAGGACCTGCGCGATCGGCCGCTGGTCGAAAGGAAGGCAAGGCTGGCGGCGCTGCTCGAGGCGGCGGGGTCGAAGCGGCTGCGCTACGTCGACCACTTCACCGACGCGGTGGGGGCGCACGCCCTGTTCCAGGCCGCCTGCGACATGAAGCTGGAA
>DASPLZ010000162.1:0-2028 GCA_035627295.1 Phenylobacterium sp.
CTCGATGCGGCGCAGCAGGTAGGGGAAGAGGTCGTCCGCCGGCCGGATGTGCCGCTCGCGGAAGAGCTTGCGCAGCACCCCCTCCAGCACCGCGTCGTCCGGCTCCTCGATCTCGGCCACCGGCAGGGCGTTGAGCCGCGAGCGCAGGTCGGGCAGCGGCGCCGGCCAGAGCGCCGGCGGCGTGCGGGCCGTGAGCAAAAGGCCGCCGCCAGGTTCGCCCGCGCGATTGATCAGGTGAAACAGCGCCTCGGCGTCGATCCCGCGGTCGACGTCCTCCAGCAGCACCGGCCGCCCATCGGTGGCCGCCTCGGGGGCCTCGCGGTCCATCACCATCGCCGCCGCGCGGACGGCCCATTCGGCGGCCAGGTGGCTCTTTCCCGTCCCCTCCGGGCCGACCAGCGCCAAGAGGCCGCCGTGCCAGTCCGGCCAGGCCTCCAGCGCCCGGCGGGCGGCCGCGTTGCTGGGCGAGGCGATAAACGGCTCGCGGCGGGCGCGGGCGGGGCGTTCGAGCTTAAGGCGCAGTTGTCGGGCCACCGGCCGGTTCTAGCAGGGGCGCGCGGGGCAGGGGATGGGCGCCGCCTGGGGATTTTGCGCTTTCCCCTGTGGGCCGCTAGAATTCGGGTCCTTCCAGGGGGACCTACCGGACATGATGACCTTGATCGTGGTGCTGGTGATCGCGGCGGTGCTCGCGTTCATCGTGATCGGCATCTACAACCGCCTGGTGGCGCTCAGGCAGGAAGCCAACCAGGCCTTCGCCGACATCGACGTGCAGCTGAAGCAGCGGCACGACCTGATCCCCAACCTGGTCGAGACCGTGAAGGGCTACGCCGCCCACGAGCGCGGCACCCTGGAAGAGGTGATCCAGGCCAGGAACAGCGCCGTCGCCGCCGGCGGAGTGAACGACAAGGTCCACGCCGAGAACGTGCTCACCGGCGCGCTCGGCAAGCTCTTCGCCCTGGCCGAGGCCTATCCCGACCTGAAGGCCAACCAGAACTTCCTCTCCCTGCAGGGCGAGCTCTCCGACATCGAGAACAAGCTCGCCGCCGCGCGGCGGTTCTTCAACAACGCGGTCAGCGAGTTCAACGCGGCCATCCAGCAGTTCCCGGCGGTGCTGTTCGCCGGCATGTTCGGCTTCAGGGAGCGCGAGTTCTTCGACCTGGGCGAAGCCCGCCCGCAGCTGGAAGTCGCGCCCAGCGTGAAGTTCTAGCCCTCCGGCGGATAGGCGTGGATGGCCCCGTTCGGGTCCTCCACCGTCACCCCGCCGCAGCTGTCCAGATAGGCCGGCCCGACCGGCGCCTTGCCGTGGCCGCCGGGGATATCGAGCACATAGGTCGGCTGGCAGAGGCCCGAATAGCGCCCCCGCAGCTCGCGCAGGATCGCCTGGCCTTCCTGCAGGCTGGTGCGGAAGTGCGCCGTGCCGGGCGCGAGGTCGCCGTGGTGCAGGTAGTAGGGCTTGATCCGCGTCTCGACGAAGGCGCGCATCAGCTCGCCGAGCACGACCGCATCGTCGTTGACGCCGCGCAGCAGCACCGTCTGGCTGACCATGGCGATCCCCGCATCGATCAGGCGCGCACAGGCCGCGCGGGCGTCGGGCGTCAGCTCGCGCGGGTGGTTGGCGTGGAGGGCGACCCACACGGTTTTGCCTGATCCCGCAAGCGCGCCGACCAGGGCTTCGTCGATCGCCGCAGGATCGACCACGGGCACCCGGGTGTGGAACCGCACGATCTTCACGTGATCGATGGTGGAGAGCCGCCCCATCAGACCGGCGAGCCGGCGGGGCGAGAGGATGAAGGGGTCGCCGCCGGTGAGGATCACCTCCCAGATCTCCGGGCGGCTCTCGATATAGGCCAGGGCGCGCTCCAGGGCGGCGGGCGAGAGCGTCCCGTCGCCGTTCGGCCCGACCATCTCGCGGCGGAAGCAGAAGCGGCAGTAGACGGCGCAGGCGTGCAGCGGCTTCAGCAGCACGCGGTCGGGATAGCGGTGGACGATGCCCTTCACGGGGGAATGGGCGTCGTCGCCGATGGGGTC
>DASPLZ010000163.1:0-4114 GCA_035627295.1 Phenylobacterium sp.
CTCGCCTCAGGCCTTCATCCAGCGCCCCACCCGCTGCTCCAGCACGTTCAGCGGCACGGAGCCCGCGCCCAGCACCGCCTCATGGAAGCCGCGGTAGTCGAACCGCTCGCCCATCGCCGCCCGCGCCTTGTCGCGCAGGGACCGGATGTGGACGTTGCCGACCATATAGCTCGTCGCCTGCCCGGGCGTGACGAAGTAGCGGCGCACCTCCGACCTGATCTTCCCCGCCGGCTGCGGCGAATGGCGGGTGTACCACTCCAGGGTCTCGGCCTCGCCCCAGCCCTTGGCGTGGATGCCGGTGTCGACCACCAGGCGGATGCCGCGCCAGATCTCCCGCGAGAGCCGGCCGAAGTCGGAATAGGGATCGACGTAGAAGCCCATCTCCTTCGCCAGCGCCTCGGAATAGAGCCCCCAGCCTTCGACATAGGCGCCGTAGCCGTACTGAGCGCGGAAGGCCGGCGTCCCGGTCATCTCCTGCGCCAGCGAGATCTGCATGTGATGGCCCGGCCAGCCCTCGTGGTAGCAGGTGCCTTCGAGCTCATAGGTCGGCGTCGCCGCCGTGTCGGCGAGGTGGACGTAGAAGATGCCCGGGCGCGAGCCATCCGGCGCGCCGCGCGAATAGTGCGCCGCCCCGCCCGGCTCCTCGCGGAAGGCCTCCACCCGCTTGACGATCAGCTTCGACTTCGGGAGCCGCCCGAACCAGCCCGGCAGCCTGGCCTCGATGCCGGCGAGGTAGCCTTCGGCCGCCTTCAGATAGGCCGCCCGCCCGGCGTCGTCGTTCGGCAGGTAGAACTGCTTGTCCGTCCGCATGAAGACGAAGAAGTCCTGCAAGGAGCCCTTGAAGCCGATCTTGGCCTTCAGCGTCTCCATCTCGCCGGTGATCCGCTCGACCTCGGAAAGGCCCAGCTGGTGGATCTGCTCGGCCGTCATGTCGGTGGTGGTCTGCAGGCCCAGCATGGCGGCGTAGAACGCCGCGCCGTCGGGCAGCGACCCCGCCCCACGCGGCTCCGGGGAGGCCTTGGCCACGTCCTCGGCCAGCCACGCGCCGAGCCGGTCGTAGGCGGGCTTCATCTGGCCGGTCATCGCCTCGGCGGCGCGGCGGGTGAGGCGCTCGGCGCCGGCCGCGTCCAGCTTGCCGCCGGTTTGCAGCGCCGCGATCTTGGCCTTGGCGTCGGCGAAGAGCGCGGAGTCCGCCCCGCCGTCGAACGGCGCGCCGCTGGTCAGCCGCTTCACTTCCGCCGCCGATTGCTCGTGGGCGAAGCGCGGCATCCGCACGCCCTGGCCGGCGGAGCGCTTGGCGCGCGCCAGCATGGTGTCGATCGCCGGGCCGATGGCCGCCACGCGGGCGACATAGGCCTCCATGTCCGAGGGCTCATCGACCCGGTGGGCGTTGATCAGGAAATTCGGCAGGCCGGTGTGCGGCCCGTTGCGGTCGAAGATGTAGTTGTGGCCCCGCCACCTGTCGGAGGTCTCAGCCCGCTCCAGCTCCAGCGCCCACATCTCGTAGGAGGTGCGCGCATCCTCGCTCAGCTTCGCCGGATCGAACTTGGCCTTCATCTCGGCCACGCTCTTGCGCCGCCAGGCCAGCCGGCGGTCGGCGGCGGCCTCGCTGCGGTCGGTCAGCTGGTCGTAGAACTCCTTGCGGCCGTTGCGGGTGAGCCACTCGGGGTCCATCCGCAGCTCTTCCTCGAACTGCGCGTCGAGCCAGGCGGTCAGCGCCTGATCCGCCCCGCCCTGCGCATGGGCCAGCGGCGCCAGCGCCGCCGATCCCGCCAGGCCCAATCCGAACTCACGCCGCGACAGCCGCATCACGTCCCTCCGCCACCAAAGCGAAAGGCCTAGCCGGGATCGGCGCGGCTGCACAGAGCGGTGGTCAGGCGATCCGCGTGGAGTCCTTGGAGATCACCACCGAAGGCGAGGCGTCCTGGGTCACGTCGTAGACCGGCGCCGGCTGCAGCCCCTGCGCGAAGAACCAGACGAACCCGGCCAGGGTGGCGATGGTCACGCCGAGCGCCGCCAGCGAGTGCAGCCAGAGCTTCTGGAAGCCCGCGAACAGCGCCACCGCCAGGGCGACGAGCCCGGTGCCGACGCTGATCAGCGAAGCCCTGGGCGCCCAGTAGAGCAGCGCCTCGCCGACGTCGCTGGCGCGCCCGATGGCCAGGCCCGCCAGCACCATCACCGCCGGGGCCAGCGCCACGATCAGCGCCAGGGTCACCACCCGGCGGGCGAAGCGCTCCCGCCCGGACGCCTCGGGCGCCGCTTCCGGCTCGGCGCCGGCCGGCGCGGCGGGCGCGACCTCCTCCAGCGGCTTCACGTCCGCCGCGGCCTCAGGCGCGGGCGGCTCGACAAAGGTCTCCGTCGGAAAGGGAGCGGGCTCCGGCTCCGCCTGCAGGGCGACCGGCTCAGCGGGCGCCGGTTCGGAAACGGCCGCTTCGGCGACGGCTTCGCGCGCCTCGGCCTTCGGCTGCGGGGCCACTGCTTCCGGCGCCGCCGGCTGCGGCCAGGCCTTGGGCGACTCGCCCGCCGGTTCGGGCGCATAGATCTTCGGCGCGGGCGGCGCGGCGAAGGCCACCGTCTGCGGCTTGGGCGGCGCGGCGCCGTCCGCGGTCGGCAGGACATAGTCCTTCATCCGCTCGCGGATCAGCTTCTTGTCGATCTTTCCGGTGGCGCCCAGCGGGATGTCGTCGACGAAGGCCACGTCGTCGGGCATCCACCATTTGGCGATCTTGCCCTCCAGGAACGACAGGAACTCGCCCTTCTCGGCGCTCTCGCCCTCCTTCAGCTTGACCAGCAGGAGCGGCCGCTCGTCCCACTTGGGATGGGCCACGCCGATCACGGCCGCCAGGGCCGCCTTCGGATGGCCGGCGGCGATGTTCTCGATCTCGATGGTGGAGATCCACTCGCCGCCCGACTTGATCACGTCCTTGGCCCGGTCGGTGATCTGCATGAAGCCGGTCGCATCGATGGTCGCCACATCGCCGGTGTCGAAAAAGCCCTCGCGGTCGAGCAGCTTGCCGCCCTCGCCCTTGAAGTACTCGCGCACCACGAACGGCCCCTTGACCTTCAGCTTGCCGAAGGTGGTTCCGTCGTGCGGCAGCGTCTTGGCCGCGTCGTCCTCCAGCTTCAGGTCGATGCCCAGCGGCGGGCGGCCCTGCTTGAGCTTGTACTTCACCTCCTCGTCGAACGGCACGCCGACCATATGCGCCAGCGGCCGCGCCAGGGTGCCGAGCGGGCTGGTCTCGGTCATGCCCCAGGCGTGGGTCACGTCGACGCCGAACTCGTCGTGGAAGCCGCGGACGATGGACTCCGGCACCGCCGAGCCGCCGATCACCACGCGCTTGAGGGTCGAAAGCTTGCTCTTGGTGTCACGCAGGTGCGCCAGCAGCATCTGCCACACCGTCGGCACCGCCGCCGAGAAGGTGACGCCCTCGCTCTCCAGCAGCTCGTAGACCGAGGCACCGTCGAGCTTCTGCCCCGGCATGACGAGCTTGGCGCCCACCGCCGGCGCCGAGAAGGCCAGGCCCCAGGCGTTAGCGTGGAACATCGGCACCACCGGCAGGATGGTGTCGGTCGCCGAGATGCCCATCACGTCCACGCTCATGGTGACGAGCGTATGGATGAAGTTCGAGCGGTGCGAGTAGAGCACGCCCTTCGGATTGCCCGTGGTGCCTGAGGTGTAGCAGAGGCCCGCGGCGGTGTTCTCGTCGAAGCCGCCCCAGGTGACGTTCGGCGAGGCCTCGTTCACCAGGGTCTCGAAGCAGAGCGCGCCGGGGAAGTTCACCCCCTTCATGCCCTCTTCGTCGGTCATGACCACGAAGTGCTTCACGCACGGCATCTTCTCGCGATGCTCGAGCAGGATCGGCAGGAAGGTGAGGTCGGTGAAGATGACCTTATCTTCGGCGTGGTTGATGATGTAGCAGAGCTGGTCGGCGAAGAGCCGCGGATTCAGCGTGTGGCAGACCGCGCCGATGCCCATGATGCCGTACCAGGTCTCGATGTGGCGCCCGGTGTTCCAGGCCAGCGTCGCCACCCGGTCGCCGGGCTGGACGCCCAGGCCCTTCAGGGCATTGGAGAGCCGCTTCGCCCGTTCGTGGATCTGCGCATAGGTGGTGCG
>DASPLZ010000164.1:0-2779 GCA_035627295.1 Phenylobacterium sp.
ATGCCGCGGCTGGCGCCGGTGACGAAGAGGGTCTTGCCTTCAAGGCTCATGGTTTCCTCCCTGGAACTCTAGGCCACCTTGCCGAAATCGGGCGCCCGTTTCTCGCGGAAGGCGGCGAAGGCCTCGCGCGCCTCGGCCGACTTCAGCTGGGCGGCGAAATGGACGCCCTCCGTGGCCATCACCGCCGCGATGGTCTCGGAGTCCCGCATCAGCTGCTTGGTCAGCGAGACCGAGGCCGGCGGGCGGGCGGCGATCGCCTCGGCGGCGGCGCGGGCGCGCGGCTTCACCTCGGCGAGCGGCAGGGCGGCGTTGGCGATGCCCCAGGTCGCCGCGGTCCGGCCGTCCACGGCCTCGCCGAGCGCGAACATGGCGAAGGCCCGCGCATGGCCGATACGGCTGGGCAGCAGCAGGCTGGAGGCCGCTTCCGGCACCAGCGCCAGGTTGACGAACGGCGTGGTCAGGAGGGCGTCTTCCGCCACATAGACCAGGTCGCAGTGCAGCAGCATGGTCACGCCCACGCCCACGGCCCGCCCATGCACCGCGGCGACGATCGGCGTGGTCGCCCGCGCCAGGGCGGCGAGCAGCGGATTGCCGCCCTCCCGCGCCTGGTTGGCCCCGGCGTCGCCGGCGTTCACCGCCGCGAAGTCGCCGAGGTCGTTGCCGGCGGTGAACATGTCGCCCTCGGCCTGGATCAGGACGCAGCGGATAGCGTCGTCGAACCGCGCCCGGTCGATGGCGTCGCCCAGCGCCTGGTACATGTCGCGCGTCAGGGCGTTCTTCTTCTCCGGCCGGTTGAGGGTGAGGGTCAGGACCCCGCCGGACAGCTCTTCCAGGACGTATTGGCTCATCGTTTCCTCCGGCGACGGCCTCAAGCCGCGCGATACCAGTCGACGCCGTCGGCGCCCGTTTCCCGAACCGCCCGCCCGCGGGTGATCAGGCAGTTGAGATGCGCCAGGCTCTCGCCGGTCGCCATGCCCAGGAGATAGGGCGTGATCTTGCGCCGGAAGAGCACGTGGAACACGTCTACCGCCCGCTTCGGCTCGGCCAGCAGGCGCTCCAGCCGCGCCAGGCCGCGCTCATGGCCCGAGATCAGGTGGTCGATCCGCGCGTGCAGGCCGAAGAAGGGGTCGTTGTGCGCCGGCAGCACCAGCACCGTGTCCGGCACCCGCGCCTTGATCCGGGCGAGCGACGTCAGCCAGTCGGTCAGGGGGTCGGCGTCCGGCTCGGTCGGATGCACCGAGACGTTGGAGGAGATGCGCGGCAGCACCTGATCGCCGGAGATGAAGAGGTCGAGGTCCGGGCAATGCAGGCAGGCGTGCTCTGGCGAGTGGCCCGAGCCGACCACCACGCGCCACTCGTGGTCGCCGATCTGCACGAAGTCGCCGTCCTTCAGCCGATGGAAGCTGTCCGGCAATGCGTGCATGCCGTGGCCGAAACCGCCGAAGCGGGCGCGGTAGTGGTTCAGCGCCTCGTCGTCCCAGCCGGCGGCGCGGAAGAAGCGGATGCCGTCCGGCGGCGCCTCGCGGCCGGTGTCGGCGGCGAGCGTGCGGCAGGTCAGGTACTCCAGCCGGCTCATCCACAGGCGCGCGTCGTACTGGCGGCTCAGCCAGCCGGCCATGCCGGTGTGGTCCGGATGCATGTGGGTGACCAGCACGCGGGTCGCCGGCTTGCCGCCCAGGGGCCCCTTGAAGGCCGCCGTCCAGGCCCGCGCGCTCTCCGATGAGGAGATGCCGGTGTCGACGATCGCCCAGCCCTCTCCATCGGCCACCGCCCAGACGTTGATGAAGGCCAGCGCCCCGCCGAGCGGCATCCGCAGCCACTTCACCCCATGGGCGATGTCGGTCGCCTCCCCGACCCTGGGGCCTTCCTCGAAGGGATAGGTCAGCTTGGCCTTGGCATGCTCCGCCGGGGCCAGTTCCAGTCCGTCGCGCAACGTCCCTTCCTCCCTGGCCGCCATCTATGTCCCGCGCGGCGGCGCTGGCAAACGGAACGCTGCGTCACAGTTCCGACAAAGCGCTCGCCTAGCTTGACCCCGAACCGCGCCCGGCGCTTATGTCCGCGCGAGGAAATGATACCCCCCAGGAGAGATTTGAGATGAGGCGATTGGGCATTGGGTTGGCCGCCGCGCTGATGATCGCGGCGTTCGCCACCGGCGCCAGCGCGCAGAAGAAAAAGGGCGGCGAAGGCGAGATCACCGAAGCCGCCAAGACGCAGGGCATGGCGGAGGCGCCCGCCCTGGCGCAGCAGGTGAAGCTCTCCTGCCAGATCGCCGACGCCCGCTTCATCGGCAAGATGGAGGACAAGAAGGCCAAGACCTCCACCAGCTTCTACGAGGTCGATTGCGACCAGGGCCTCGGCTACGTCCTGCAGGCGCCGGCCGGCGGCGCGCCCTCGGCCTTCAGTTGCCTGGAGACCGCCGCCCCGCAGGAAGGCGGCAAGGAAAGCGGCCTGAAGTGCAAGCTGCCCGGCAACGCCAACCCGATGGCCGACCTCGCGCCGCTGATCGCCAAGGCCGGCATCCCCTGCACGGTTGAGAAGGCCCGCTCGATCGGCCAGAGCCCGTCCAACACCTATATGGAAGTCGCCTGCCAGGGCGGCGCCGGCTACGTGCTGGTGGCCGGCGCCCCGGCCAACGTCGCCGATGCGGTGCAGGCCAACACCTGCCTGGCCTACGCCGGCGGCGGCAACATCAGCTGCACCCTGACCGACCCGGCCGCGGCCCTGAAGGTGGTCGATCCGCTGGTCGCCAGCGCCGGCAAGAACTGCACGATCAAGGACC
>DASPLZ010000165.1:0-6332 GCA_035627295.1 Phenylobacterium sp.
GGCGTCAGGTCGACGTCGACCCAGCCCGTGAAGCGATTCTCCAGGTTCCACTGGCTCTGGCCGTGGCCGGGCAGGGCGACCTGAAGTTCGTCAAGGACTGGCGGCTCAACGAGCGCCACTACGGCGGGCTCACCGGGCTCAACAAGGCCGAGACCGCCGCCAAGCACGGCGATGAGCAGGTGAAGATCTGGCGCCGCTCCTACGACATTCCGCCGCCGCCCCTGGCTCCGGGCGGCGAGTACGACTTCGCCAAGGACCCGCGCTACGCCGGCGCGACCCTGCCGGACACCGAGAGCCTGAAGACCACCCTGGAGCGGGTCGAGCCCTATTGGACCGCCGAGATCGCCCCGCACCTGAAGGCCGGCGAGACCGTGCTGGTGGCCGCGCACGGCAACTCGCTGCGGGCCATCGTCAAGCTGCTGTTCGAGGTGGCGGACGACGCCATCGTCGGGGTTGAGATTCCCACCGGCAATCCCTTGGTGATCGAGCTGGACGGCGCGCTGAAGCCGGTCTCGGCGCGCTACCTGGACGCCGAGCGGGCGCAAGCCCTCCCCAGCCATGCGTAGCCCGCGCGTCCCTTGCTCTGGAAGGGCGGGGGCGTGAGCGACGAGGCCTACATGCGCGCGGCCATCGTGGCGGCGCGGGCCAACCTAGGCAAGACCGCACCCAACCCGTCGGTCGGCTGCGTGATCGTCGCGGGCGGCGAGACCATCGCCATCGCCGCCACCGCCCCCGGGGGGCGGCCGCACGCCGAAGAGCAGGCGCTGGCGGCGGCGGGCGAGGCGGCGCGAGGCGCCACGGCCTATGTCACGCTTGAGCCTTGCGGCGCGCGCTCGTCCGGCGGCCTCTCCTGTTCGGAGCGGCTGATCGCCGCCGGCGTGGCCCGTGTCGTGGTCGCCTGCGCCGACGCTTCGCCCTACGCCGCCGGCCAGGGCGGCGAGCGGTTGCAGGCGGCGGGCGTGAAACTTGAGGTGGGCCTTCTGGAGGACGAAGCCGGCCCGCTCTATGCGGACTATCCGCACCTCGGCTGAGCCTGGCCTCAACGCGCCGTTAAGACGCGTTTGATATCAGAGGCTTCCGAATTTTGTCCGGTCGGAAGACCCATGTCCGCACAGTCCCTCGCCGCGAGCTCGCCCCGCCGCCTGACCCAGCAGGAAGTCGACCTGGTCTGCGCCAAGCATGACCGGCTGTGGACCTCGCGTCCCGGCGGCGCCCGCGCGGTCTTCGCCTGGCAGGATCTCTCCGGTCTCGACCTCTCCGGCCGCAACCTCTGCGACGCCGACCTCACCGGCGCGATCATGGCGGACTGCAGGCTGGTGGGCGCCAGGCTCGACCACGCCAACCTCTTCGGCGCCGACATGCAGAACGCCGACCTCACCGAATGCTCGATGCGGCGGGCCGACCTGCGCGGCGCGTGCCTGCGCGGGGCGGACCTGACGGGCGCGGACCTCTTTGAGGCGGACCTGCGCGAGGGGACCCTGGCCAAGCATGACCGCGCGGCCGGCTATCTGGTCCATGAGCACGCCCCCCGGTCCGCCGACGCGCAGGGGACCGTGCTGGCCGGGGCGAACCTGGAACGCTCGCGCCTCTCCGGCGTGGTGGCGGTGAAGGCCGACTTCACCGACGCGATCCTGAAGGACGCCAAGCTGATCCGCGCGAACCTGAAGCAGGCGACCCTGGCCGGCGCGAACATGGCCGGCGCGGACCTCTCCGGCGCGGACCTCGCGGGCGCTGACCTGCGCGATGCGGTGCTGGTGGGCGCCAAGACCGTCGCCTGGAACGTGCACGAGGCCAACCTCGCCGGCGCGCTGACCGACAAGCCGGCGGGCGAGGACATCACCGCCCTGCCGTACGAGAAGATGATCCGCGACCACGCGCGCTGGTGCGAGACCGGCGGCGCCGAGGGCCAGCCCTCGGTGTTCAACGGCGCGGACCTTCGGGCCCTGAAGTCGATCCGCGGCTTCAACCTGACGGCGCTGTCGGCCAAGGACGCGGTGTTCTACGCCCTCGACATGGAAGGGGTGCAGCTGCAGGGCGCGCATCTGGAGAACGCCGACCTGCGCTCCTGCAATCTGCGCCGGGCGGACCTGCGCGGGGCGCGGCTGCACGGGGCCAAGCTCAATGGGGCCGACCTGCGGGACGCCCAGATGGGGCCGCTGCTCATCGGCTCCGACCGGGTGCTGCCCTGCGATCTTACGGGCGCCAGTCTGAAAGGCGCGGACCTTGCCCTGGCCGACGTGCGGCAGGCGATCTTCGCCGGGGCCGACCTCTCCCGCGCCAGCTTCGTGGGCGCCCTGACCCGGCAGGCGGACTTCACGGGCGCCAACCGCCAGGGCGCGCGCGGCCTGCACGACGCCATCTAGGGCAAAGAAAAAGGGCGGCGCCCGAAGCGCCGCCCTCACGGTCATACCGCTCAGTCAAAAGGCCTTAAGCGGCCTTTTCGCCTTCGATCAGCGACGGTTGCGGCGTCGTCGAGATGGCGATGGTGCGGGGCTTCAGGGCCTCCGGCAGTTCGCGCTTCAGCGAGATCGACAGCAGGCCGTCCGCCAGGTTGGCGTCGGTGACGATCACGTAGTCGGCCAGCTGGAACTTGCGCTCGAAGTTGCGCTCGGCGAGGCCCCGATGCAGGTAGCGCTTGGCCTCGTCATTGGCCGCCTTGCGGCCCTGGACGGTGAGGAGGTTCTCCTTCACCTCGACGTTGAGTTCCTCGGGCTTGAAGCCGGCCACCGCGATCTCGATGCGGTAGGCGTTCTCGTCGGTGCGCTCGATGTTGTAGGGCGGATAGCCCTGGGCGCTGTCGGCCTGGGCGCTTTCCAGGAGGTCGGCCAGACGGTCGAAGCCGACGACGGAGCGGTAGAGGGGGGCGAAATCGAAGGTACGCATGGAAACAGTCTCCTTGAGGAAGCAAGTCTGTTGGTTTGGTGCGAGCCCGCGGCGACCCGAAGCTGGCGTCGCCTGTGACCCGGAAGGCCCGGATACCCAGCGCCTTCAGGCGGTTAGGTGGGAGCCGCCAAGGGCGGTTCAAGACCCGGCTGCAACAAGTTTCGCACCTGTTCGCCTTGCCAGCGTCAAACTCAGCCGTAAGGCTCGCGCCATCTGACTGGGGAGAGAAACACCATGTTCAAGCAAGCTTTCGGCGCGGCCTTCGCCGCCGCCGGGCTTTTGCTGGCGGTCGCGCCCGCCGCTCAGGCCGCCGACGCGGCGCTGCAGGCGGCCGTGGCCGGCGACCAGCGCAGCGAGGCGCACAAGGCCCGCGACGCGGCGCGCCATCCTGTCGAGACCCTGACCTTCTGGGGCCTGAAGCCGAAACTGACGGTTGTCGAGCTGCAGCCGGGCAGCGGCTACTGGACCGAAATCCTGGCGCCCTACGCCAAGGCGACCGGCGGAACCTACGTCGCCACCGCCGCCGACCTGGACAACCCGAACCTGCCGGAGGCGGCGAAGAAGAACCGCGAGGCCTTCGAGGCGCGCTACGCCGACGAGGCCAGGTTCGGCAAGATCAGCTACGTGAACTTCGGCGCCCAGTCGAAGACCCTGGGCGCGCCGGGCTCCGCGGACATGATCATCACCGCGCGCAATATCCACAACTGGATGTGGACCGAAGGCCAGCTCGACCGGATCCTCAAGCAGGCGCACGACGTGCTGAAGCCCGGCGGCGTGCTGGCGGTGGAGGAGCACCGCGCCGATCCCCGTCCCGAGGCGGTGAACGCCGAAGGCCGCAAGGCGTACGACGGCTATGTCTCGACCGCCACGGTGATCGCCGCGGCCGAGAAGGCCGGCTTCAAGCTCGCCGCACAGTCCGAGGTCAACGCCAACCCGAAGGACACCAAGGACCATCCATTCGGCGTCTGGACCCTGCCGCCGACCCGGCAGAGCTCGGCCAAGGCGGGCGAACCTTCGCCGGAAGGCTTCGACCGCGCCAAGTACGATGCGATCGGCGAAAGCGACCGCATGACCCTGCGCTTCGTCAAGCAGGGCTGAGGGCTTGCCCCTGGCCGCGACCCGCAGGGGCCTGATGGCCGGCGCCCTGGCGCTGGCCGCCTGCCGGCCGCGGCCGGTCGCCAACGAGGCTGCGCCGCCGCCGGACGCGCCGCCCAGGGTCCCGGCCGGCTCCAGCCTGGCCGCGGCCGTGGCGGGCGACTGGCGCTCGGCGGCCGACAAGGCGCGCGACCAATACCGCCACCCGGCCGAGAGCCTGGCCTTCTGGGGCGTCGAGCCCGGGCAGACGGTGGTGGAGTTCTGGCCCGGCGCGGGCTGGTATACCGAGATCCTGGCGCCGTTCCTGGCCGACAGCGGGGGCAAGCTCTACGCCGCCAATCTGCAGGTGGGCGATCCGCCGGATCCGGCTGTTGCGGCGGCGGTCAACGCCTACAAGGCCAAGCTCGCCGCGAACCGGCGGCTCTATGGTCAGGTTGAGCACACCACTTTCGGCCCCACCAGCGGCCCGGTGGCGCCGGCGGGCAGCGCCGACGTGGTCCTCTTCCTGCGCAACATCCACAACTGGATGGCCGCCGGCATCGCCGAGAAGGCCTTCCGCGACGCCCTGGCGGCCCTGAAGCCCGGCGGCATGCTGGGCGTGGAGGAGCACCGCGCCGAGGCCGGCGGCGTGCAGGACCCCCTGGCGGCGAGCGGCTATGTGCAGCAGGACTATGTGATCCAGCTGGCCCAGGAGGCGGGCTTCCGCCTGGCGCAGGCCAGCGAGATCAACGCCAATCCGAAGGATGACCACGATCACCCCTTCGGCGTCTGGACCCTGCCGCCGACGCGTCTCTCGGCGCCGCGGGGCGAGCCGCCGCAGCCGGATTTCGACCACGCGCCCTACGACGCCATCGGCGAGAGCGACCGGATGACGCTTCGTTTCGTGAAGCCGGCAGGCCCGCCCGCGCCGGCCTCCGCCCCTGCGCCGAAGGCCCCGGCGCCGGCCTAGCGCGCCCGGTCCGTTGCGGCGGGCGGTTCAGGTTCGTATGGGTGAGCCATGCAGGCTCTCCTTCCCCTCGGCGGCTACCAGCGCCTCTCCGATCGCATCCGCACCGTCGCGCCGGAGCTTCAGGTGATCACCATGGACGGCGAGGGGCGGCTGGCGCGGGACGGCGCGCCGGTGGAGGCGGACGCGATCTCGCCGGAGGTGTTCTGGATCAGCCGCGACCTCTTCGGCGGCGGCTATATGCCCTATTTCCGCGCCCTCGTGGCCTCGCCGACCGCCAGGTGGGTGCAGACGGCGATGGCCGGCGTCGAGCACCCGGCCTTCAAGGCCCTGCCGGAGAAGGGGGTGCGGGTCTCGAACTCCAGCGCCCAGGCGCCCGCGATCGCCGACTTCGTGGCGATCCACGCGATGAGCCTCTTGCACCCGATCGCCGCCCAGGGCGCCGAGCAGGCGGCGCACGCCTGGACGCGGCTCGACTTCACCGAGGTGGCCGACACGCGCTGGCTGATCATCGGCTTCGGCCACATCGGCAAGGAGATCGCCAGGCGGGCCAAGGGCTTCGGCGCGACGGTGGAGGCGGTGCGGCGCTCGCCGGACGCCGAGGGGCTGGCCGACGCGGTCTCGACCCTGGCGGACCTGCCGAGGACCCTGCCGACCGCCGACGTGGTCGTCTTGGCCTGCGCCCTGACCGGCGAGACGCGGGACATCGCGAATGCGGCGTTCTTCGCGGCGATGAAGCCGGGGGCGATCCTGGTCAACATCGGCCGCGGCGGGCTGCTCGACGAGGACGCGCTGAGGGCGGCGCTGGACGCAGGCCGCCCCGGCTGGGCGGTGCTGGACGTCTTCCGCACCGAGCCGTTGCCGGCCGAGAGCTGGATCTGGGACCATCCGCGCATCCGCGTGACGCCGCACGCCTCGAACCGCGGCTCGGGCGTGGACAGGCGGGGCGACGAGCTCTTCGTCGAGAACCTGCGCCGCTACGTGGCCGGCGAGCCGCTGCTCAACCTCGTGCGGCCGGAGGATATCGGCGCGGGCGGGGATTGACGCGCTGAACGGCCGTGCGTCCTTCGAGACGGCCGCTCGCGCGACCTCCTCAGGATGACTAGGTCAGCAACAACCCTTAGTCATGGTGAGGGCGGCCGAAGGCCGCGTCTCGAACCACGCAAAGCCTAGCCCCGCAGCTTCGCGCCCACCGCCTTCTCCGCCGCGGCCACGACCTTGGCGCTGAGCGCCTCGATCTCCGGGTCGGTGAGGGTCTTCTCGCGCGGCTGCACGCGGACCTCCAGGGCCAGGGACTTGGCGCCCTCCGGCACGCCGGGGCCCTCGTAGACGTCGAACACCCGCACCTCGTCGATCAGCGCCTTGTCGGCGCCGGCGACGGCGCGGACCAGCTCGGCGGCGGGCCGGG
>DASPLZ010000166.1:0-2725 GCA_035627295.1 Phenylobacterium sp.
CGCCCTGCAGATCGAGATCAACCGGGCGCTCTATGTCCAGGAACGGACGCTGATCCGCACCGCAGGGTTCGAGCGGTTGCGGGGGGATCTGGAGTCCCTCGTCGGACGGCTCGCGGCGTTCGACTGGCGCCGGCTACGCTAGATCGCCGGGCCTCTAGCCGCCCTTCATCATCGCCATCGCCTTGAAGACGGCGGGGATCATCACCACCGCCAGCAGGCAGGGGAAGATGAACAGGATCAAGGGCACGGTCAGCTTGGCCGGCAGGGCCAGCGCCTTGGCCTCGGCGCGCAGCATCCGCTTGGCGCGCATGTCGCCCGCGAAGGCGGCCAGGGTTTCCGAAAGGCTGGTGCCCATCTCCTCGGACTGGCGCAGCATGGTGGCGAGCGCGCGGGCGTCCTCGATGCCCAGACGGTCGGCGAGGGCGGCCCAGGCGTCCTTGCGCGAGCGGCCGGCGCGCAGTTCCAGGGTCAGCATGCGCAGGTGGGTGGTCAGGCTCGGGTAGCGCCGCTCCAGCTCATCGCCGACGCGGGCGACCGCTGCATCCAGCGAAAGGCCGGCCTCGACGGAGGCGACCAGCAGGTCCAGGAGGTCGGGGAAGCCGTCGGCGTACTCCCGCTCGCGCGCGGTCTGGCGGGTCTTCAGGACCTGGTCGGGCGCGAAGAGCGCGGCGGCGATCATCAGGAGAGCCGCGATCATCGCCGCCATGTCGCCGCCGCGGGCGATGGCCAGCGGCATGGTCAGCACCGTCCCGATCGTGGCCGCCAGCATGGCCGCGGCGCGGATCCCGAGGTAGATCACCACCGCGTCGCGGTTGAAGAAGCCCGCCCGCACCAGGCGCGAACGCAGGGCGGAGAGCTGGGAGGGATTGGCCATGGCGGCCTGCTCGCCGAGCCGCCGGGCGGCGCCGGAGAGCCCCAGCATCAGACCCGAGGGCGAGGCGGGCGCGCCGCCGGACGGACCCGCCGCCAGCAGCCGCCCCTTGCGGCGCGCGGCGCGGCGAAGCTCGAAGGCTCCCGAGGCCAGGCTTCCCAGCACCGCCGCGCCGATCAGCAGGATCGCCGCGAGGGTCAGCCATTTCTGGAGTTCGGCGGGATCCATCGCCTCAGATCCTCATATCGATCATGCGGCGCATGACGAGGTTGCCGATGGTGATCCACACTCCGCAGCAGGCGAGCGCGATCTGGGCCCCCCGCATGTGCAGCACCGCGCCGTAGTAGCTGGGCGAGACGACGTGGAGCAGGGCGATCACCACGAAGGGCGCCGAGGTGAGGATCAGCGCCGAGGCGCGGCCCTCGGAGGAGGCGGCCTTGATCTTCAGCCGCATCTTCACCCGTTCGCGGATGGTGTGGGCGTTGGTCTTCAGAAGCCCGACCAGGTTGCCGCCGGAGCGTTCCTGCAGGCGGATGGTCGCGGCGAAGAGGTCGACGTCCTCGTGGCGGCACCGGTCGGCGATGCGGCCCACCGCCTGCGCCAGGGTGGAGCCGAAGGCGATCTCGTCGGCGGCCATGCCGAACTCAGAGCCGATCGGGTCGGGCATCTCGCGCCCGACCAGGGCGATGGCCGTGGCCACCGGGTGGCCCGCCTCCAGGCTGCGGACCACGACCTCCAGCGCCTGGGGCAGCTGTAGGCCGAGCATCTTGGATCGGCGCGCGACCATGAACTTCAGGAAGACCAGCGGCCCGACGGCGCCGGCGAATCCGGCGGCGGCGGCGGCGGCCACCAGGTTGCGTGTGCCGGCGAAGGCCGCGAGGCCGGTCAGAGCCGCGCCGGCGGCGATGAAGACCGCCCACTTTTGCGGCTGATAGCGCAGGCCGGAGGCGGTGATCAGCTCGCTGAGCCAGGTGAAGCCGCGCCGCTCGCCGTCGGCGTTGAGGCCGCGCTGCTTGCGAAGTTCGGTCACCAGTTCGGAGAGCGAGCCGGTGTCCCGCTGCACGATCAGCCGCCGGTTCACCTGCAGCTTGGCGCGCGCCGTGGTGACGAGGCCGAACACCGCCTGGCCCAGGGCGAAGACCGCCGCGAAGACCAGGAGAAGGACGATATGGCGCGGTTCGATCTCCACGGCCGGCCCTACTGCAACGGCCGCGCGGGGTCGAAGTTGGCGGTGTCGTACTGGTGGCCCCGGCGCAGCATCTCGTCGAGGCAACGGGGGCGCAGGCCCGAGGCCCGGAACTCGCCATGCACCGTACCGTCCGCCGCGGTGTGGGTGCGGTGGAAGGCGAAGATCTCCTGCATCTGCACCACCTGGCCTTCCATGCCGACGATCTCGGAGACCGAGGTCATCCGCCGCTTGCCGTCCGAGAGGCGCATCACCTGCACGATCATGCCGACGGCGGCGGCGATCTGGCTGCGCACCGACTCCTGGGTGATCTGCATGCCGGACATGGCCACCATCTGCTCCAGGCGGCTGATGGCGTCGCGCGGGGTGTTGGCGTGGATGGTGGCCATGGAGCCTTCGTGGCCGGTGTTCATGGCCTGCAGCATGTCGAACGCTTCCTCGCCGCGCACCTCGCCCAGGATCACCCGGTCGGGACGCATGCGAAGGGCGTTCTTGACGAGCTCGCGCTGCCGGATCTCGCCTTTGCCCTCGATGTTCGGGGGACGCGTCTCCATGCGCACCACGTGCGGCTGCTGCAGTTGCAGCTCACAGGCGTCTTCGATGGTGATCAGGCGCTCCTTGTGGCTGATCGCCGAGGAAAGGGCGTTCAGCATGGTGGTCTTGCCCGA
>DASPLZ010000167.1:0-2761 GCA_035627295.1 Phenylobacterium sp.
GCGGCGGCGGCCTGGTCGGACCGCGCACCCAGCTCGGCCACGTCCAGCTGGCGGCTGACTTGCTGAAACTGCGCCTGGGCCGTGCGGTACCGCGCCCGCGCCTGGTCGAGCTGCGCCGGCGCGGAGAAGCCCTTGGCCGCCAGCGCCCGCACCCGCTCGAAGGCGAGCCGCGCCTCCTCCAGCTGGGCGCTGGCCGAGGCCCGCTGGGCCTGGATCACCGAAAGCTCGGCCGGCCGCTGGCCCTTCGTCGCGTCCTCGGCGCGCGCCGCGGCGGCCTCGGCCTGCGCCTGCGCCTGCCGCCGCTGCGCCTCCGAGGTCCCCGGATCGATCTGGAAGAGCACCGTCCCGGCCGGGACCACTGTCCCGCGCTCGACGGCCAGGCGAGAGACCGCGCCGGACACCGGGGCTGCGAAATAGAGCGCCTCGCCCTCCACATAGCCGGTCAGCGGCCGCTCCTCGCCCCTGGGCCAGAGCAGCCAGGCGGCCATCGCCGCCACGGCCAGGCCCCCGGCGGCGACGGCGGGGAGCGGCGGGCGCCTCACGCCGCGCCCTCCGGCTCGGCCAGCAGGCCGCGCATCAGGGTCTCGGCGTGCTGCCGCGCCAGGGCCGGAAAATCGACCGGCGCGCCGCCCACCGGCACGAACACCTCGCTCCAGAGCACCCCCATCAGCATCGGCCCCGCCACCTGGAAGGCGAAGTAGCGCGGATCGCCCGCCCGCACCTCGCCGCGCGCCTGGGCCTTCGCGATCACCCCGCTCATCATCGCCACCATCGGCTCCACCGCCTCCTCGCGCCAGTAGCGGGCCAGCTCGGGGAAGTTGCGGCTCTCGCCGACGATCATCTTGACGATCGATCCCGCCGGGCTTTCCGGCAGCACCTCAGCCAACATGCCGATCACCGCTGGCAGGAGGTCGGCGAAGCGCCCCTCATAGCCCTCGGCCATGGCACGGACCGCCGCCAGCTTCGGCGTCACCGCCTGGGTGACCACCGCGTGGAAGATGTCCTCCTTGGTCTCGTAGTAGAGGTAGAGCGCCCCTTTGCTGACCCCCGCGCGCCGGGCGATCTCGTCCAGCCTGGCGGCGGCGAACCCCTTCTCGGCGAAGACCTCCAGCGCCGCCGCGACGATCTCCCCCGGCCGCGCTTCCTTGCGCCGACGCCACCGGGGCGGCCCCTTTTCCATGAGGAGTTCCTAACTGACCGGTCAGTTATTTACGTGAGATGCTGAAGCGTGGCAAGGGCCTGGCGCTCAGCCCTGCAGGTGGCCCAGCTTCTCCGGATTGCGCATCAGATAGACCGCCGCCAGCTTCCCTGCCCCGTCCGGCTCGAAGGCCATCACCATCGGCCCGTCGTCGAGCGCAGCGATGACACCGGGATAGCCGTTGATGCGCGCGGCGCGGAAGGCGTGCGGCTGGACCGAGCCGCGCCAGGCCAGGCCCTGCAGCAGGCGGGCGATGTCGGCGACGCCGACCAGCGGGCGCAGGGCCGCCTTGCGCTTGCCGCCGCCGTCGGTGAGCATCACCGCGTCCTCGGCCAGCACCTCGGAGAGCGCGGCGACATCGCCTTTCGCCGCGGCGGCCATGAAGGCGGCGGCCAGGCGCATCACCTCCTCCTGGCTGACCGAGAAACGGGGCCGAGCCTGGCTCACATGCGCCCGCGCCCGGGCGGCGAGCTGACGCACCGCCGCCTCGCTGCGCCCCAGCGTAGCGGCCACCGCCGGATATGCCTCGTCGAAGACGTCGTGCAGCAGGAAGACCGCCCGTTCCAGCGGCGAGAGCCGCTCCAGCGCCAGCAGGAAGGCCACCGACACGTCCTCGGCCCGCTCCACAGGATCGACCGTCAGCTCCTCGATCAGCGGCTCCGGCAGCCACGGGCCGCGGTAGGCCGCCCGCCGGGTCCTGGCCGCCCGCAGGCGGTCGATGCAGAGGCGGCTGGCCGTGCGCACCAGCCAGGCGGCGGGATCTTCCACCCCTTCCGCCGCGCTCCAGCGCAGCCAGACCTCCTGGACCACGTCCTCGGCCTCGGCCACCGAACCCAGCATCCGATAGGCCAGCCGCGTGAGGCGCGGCCGGTTCCCCTCGAAGGTTTCGAGGTCCCCGCTCACGCCGCCAGCGCCAGGGACGCGGGCTCGCCGGCCACCGTCACCCGCGAGCAGGCCTTGCCGTACCCCAAGGCGTACTTCAGCGTCGGGTACATCCGCGCCTTGGTGAGCGTCAGGCCGATGGCCACCAGCCCGGCCTCGCCCCAGCGACGGACGATCTCCTCGCGGAGCGGGTCGCAGCGCTCCATTTCCCGCGCGAGGCTCGCCTTGGCGAAACGCCAGGCCAGGGCGGCGGCCTCGCCCATCCCCGCCTCGTCGCCGGCCAGGATGGCTCGCAGCGTCGCCGGCGCGACGCCGGCCTCCGTGGCGATGTCGACGGAGATCTGGGTGCAGGGGCCGCAGTCCTCGGCCAGGGTCGCGGCGAGGCCGGCGGCGGCCAACGCCTCGGCGGGCGCGGCCTTCGCATCGACCATGCTCGCCACGAAGCCGAACTTCGCAGCGCTCTTCGGACTCACGCGGGCCATCAGCCGCATGTAGCTGGCGTCATAGCCATAGCGGCGCTCCAGCTTGTCGATCTGGGAGAGGAGAAAGCGTTTCAGCATGGTCTTCAAGGCCCCGGTCTGCGCGCGACCGCCAGCCAGGCCGCCAGCACGGCGGGCGTGAAGACGCCCGGCAGGTCGCGCAGAAAATCGGCCAGCGGACTGGCCGAACAGGTGACGTCGA
>DASPLZ010000168.1:0-8070 GCA_035627295.1 Phenylobacterium sp.
GCCGATGAGCCCAGCCCGCCTCAGGCGGATCCGCAGATGATCCGCCGGACCTATGTCGTCGGAGACCTGCACGGCAGGATCGACCTGCTGCGCGGGATGCTGCGCGCGATCGCCGATCACGGCGAAGGCAAGGACGCGCGCCTGATCTTCCTGGGCGACTATGTCGACCGCGGGCCCGACAGCCGCCTGGTGGTCGAGACGATGATGGCGCTGTGCGAGACCCGCCAGGTCGTCTGCCTGAAGGGCAATCATGAGGACATGATGCACCGGGCGCTGGTCGGCGGCACAGTCGCGGACTATCGCGCCTGGATCGGCTCGGGCGGGGGGGCGACCCTGCGGTCCTACGGGGCGGACAGCCGGGAGGCGGCCCGCGCCCGGGTGCCGGCGGCGCATCTGCGCTGGATGGCGGGCCTGCCGCTGACCTCCGGCGACGGCCACCGGATCTATGTGCACGCCGGCCTCGCGCCCGGCGTGGCCTTCGAGCGGCAGCAGCCGGAACACTGCCTCTGGATTCGCGACAAGTTCCTGAAGGCGCCGGCCGAGGAGTTCGACGCCCACATCGTGCACGGCCACACCCCCAGGTGGGCGGGCAAGCAGCAGGCCGCGCAGCCGGAGCTGCTGCCCCATCGCACCAACCTGGATTCCGGCGCCTACGAGACCGGCGCCCTGACCGCGGGCGTGTTCGATCCCGATCTGCCGGGCGGGCCGCTGGAGCTGCTGGTCGTGCGCGACGGCGGCCGCAAGGTGTCCTGCGAACCGGCGCAGATTCAGGCGGCGCCGGCCGAGGCGCCCCGCCGCGGCCTCTGGCGCAGGCTCTCGCGAGGGGCGCTCAGATAGCGCCAGGCCCGGCCTGGAGGCTGAGCGGCGCTTGGGACCGCTCCAGCACCGCCTGCAGGCCCGTATCCTGCGAGCCGTAGGCGACGGCGAACTGCGCGCTGTTGTGCCCGAAGGCCATCCGCCCGTGCCGGTCGATCAGGATGAGCCCCGCTTCGCCGCCCACCCGGCCCAGGCGATCGAAGGTCGCGCCGATCGCCTCCTCGAAGCGGCCGGCCCGCAGGTCGCCGATGACCTGCGCCGCCAGCGCGGTGCGGATGATGAACTCGCCGTCGCCGGAGAAGGCCGCCGCGCCGGCCCCGTCGTCGGCATAGAGCCCGCTCCCGGGCAGCGGGGAGTCGCCCACCCGGCCGACCTCGCAGCCGGTGAGGCCGCCGGTCGAGGTGGCGGCGGCGAGGGAGCCGGTGCGATCCCGCGCGACGCAGCCGACGGTGTCGCATCCAGGTTCCGGTCCCGAGGGCGCATAGGCTTCGAGCCAGCAGGTCTCCGCCCCTGTCTCGCGCGCGAACCGTGCGGCGCCTTCGCCCACCAGGAACCTCGGCTGCTTCAGCAGGGCCGCCGCGACGGAGACCGGGTGCCGGAAGCCGCGGAGCGCGCCGACGGCGCCGAACGCCAGGTTGCGGCCTTCCATGATCGCCGCGTCGCATTCCACCTGGCCGGCGCGGTTGAGCACCGACCCCCGCCCGGCGTTGAAGACCGGATCGTCCTCCAGCGCCCGCACCGCCGCCTCGGCGGCGAGCACCGCCGGGCCGCCCTCGCGCAGGATGGCGGCGGCCTGGGCGGCGGCCGCCAGGCAACCGGCGCGGTGCGCCTGGGCCCTGTCCGGAGGAATCTCGCGCGCGCCGCCGTGAACCATCAGCGACCAGCCGCCGCTACTCATCGTCCCTGCCCCTGGGCCCCGCGGCCAGCGCCCGGCGCCGCCGCAGGTCGAAGCGGTCGCCGGCGCTGAGCACGTGCAGGCGCACGTCGTGCATCGAGAGCGCCTTGTCGCTGGCGCCCTCGGCCACGTTGGAATGGGTCACCGCTTCGCCGTCGACGACATAGACCGCCCCGGCGCCGAGCACGGCGATCGCCTCGTTTTCGATGACGGCGGCGGTGTCCTCGTCGATGCCGACGCCCAGCACGCGCGGATTGTGGGCCACGGCGCCCAGCAGCCGGCCGATGCGGCCGCGTTCGGCGAAGTGCTGGTCGATGATCATGTCGCGCACCAGGCCCAGGCCCGGCGCCATGTGCAGGTCGCCGAGGCGGTAGGATTCCTGGCTCGGGCCGCGGACCAGCATGGTCTCGCTCATCATCGAGGCGCCCGCCGAGGTGCCGGCCACCACCCCGCCGCGCGCGAGGAGCTCGCGCACCTTGGTCTCCACCGGGGTGTCGCCGATCTGGCTGGAGATGCGCAGCTGGTCGCCGCCGGTGAAGAAGACCCCGGCCGCGTCGTCGAACACCGAGAGCAGGTCGCCGTGAGAGGCCTCGGCCCGCTCGTTCACATAGAGTTCGCGCAGGGTCTTCACGCCGAGGTCGGCGAAGGCCTTCTCATAGGCTTCGACATATTCGGCGGGCTCCTGCGAGGCGACGGTGGCCAGCACCAGGATGTCGCCGCGCATGCGCCGTACGACCTCCTTCAGGATCGTGCGCTCGCCTTCCTTGTCCTCGTGGCCGCCGATGGCGATCAGTACGCCCTGGTCAGACATGAGGCCGCAGGAAGCTCGGCGGCAGGGGATCGTTGGACGGCGAGAGGACCTCGATCGGCAGGCTCGCAGCCACGAACTTCGGCTGCGGCAGGGGCTTGAAGTTCAGCATGTGGGTCCACATCGCCTCGACCTCGGTGGGGGTAAGCACCACCAGGTCGCCGGGGCGGGCCATCGACATGCAAAGGTCGGCCGCGTCCAGCTCGTCCGGCGCCCGGTGCAGACGGTCCTCCGATCCGCCGGCGGCGCGCACGCCCTCGGCCATCAGCCGGATCACCTCGCCCTTGGCGCGGCCGCGGCGGGCCGGGTCCTCGCGCAGCACGATGTCGTCGAAGGTGCGCGCGGCGATCTCGCCCATGGCGCGGATGTCGTCGTCGCGGCGGTCGCCGGGCACGGCGATCATCCCGATCTGGCGGCGGTACATGGGACGCAGCTTCTGCAGCAGGTCGCGCAGGGCGAGCAGGCCCGCGGCGTTGTGTGCATAGTCCATGATCACCCGGAAGCCGTGGCCGTCGAAGATGTTGAGGCGGCCCGGGTTCTGCTCATAGGCCGCGCCGAAGGTGGCGAGCGCCAGGCGGATGGTGTTCAACGGCACGCCGTGCCCCGCCGCCATGGCCGCCGCGGTCAGGGCGTTGGCGACGTTGAAGTCGGCCAGGCCCCCGAGCGTCGCCGGGATCTCGGCGGCTCGCATAAGCGGCCGCCGGCGACCCTCCTGGTGGACGGCGATCTCGCCGCTCGGCTCGCGCACCACGGCGAGGCCGCCGTCGTCCACATGCCGGCGCAGGAAGTCCGGCATCTCGGCGCCGCCGCGCAGTGAGAAGAAGGCGACCTGCCCCCCCGCCCGCCGGCGCATGCGCGCGGTCAGGACGTCGTCGGCGTTCAGCACGCTGACCCCATGCGGCGCGACGTTCTCGACCACCACGGACTTGACCCAGGCCAGGTCCTGCACGGTGTCGATCCCCTTCAGGCCCAGATGGTCGGGCTGGATGTTGGTCACCGCGCCGACGTCGCACCTGTCGAAAGCGAGGCCCTCGCGCAGCAGCCCGCCCCGCGCCACCTCCAGCACCACGGCGTCGACCATCGGGTCGCGCAGCAGCATCCGCGCGCTCTTCGGGCCCGAGGCGTCCACCTTCTGGACCTGTTCGGAGTTGACGTAGACCCCGCTGGTGTTGGTCAGGCCCACCGTCTGGCCGGTCTGGCGCAGGATGTGCTGCAGCATCCGCCCGGTGGTGGATTTGCCGTTGGTGCCGGTGATGGCGAAGATCGGGATGCGGCCCGTCTCCCCCTTCGGGAACAGCATCCGCACCACCGCCGGGGCCACCGGCCGCGGGCGGCCCGCGGCAGGCTCCAGGTGCATGCGGAAGCCGGGCGCGGCGTTGACCTCGACGATGCCGCCGCCGGTCTCGTGCACCGAGTGGGTGATGTCGGGGCAGATGAAGTCGATCCCGGCGATGTCGAGCCCCAGCGTCAGGGCCGCGCGCACGGCGATGCAGGCGTTGTCGGGGTGGATGTCGTCGGTGCGGTCCACCGCCGTGCCGCCCGTGGAGAGGTTGGCCGTACCCCGCAGGAACACCCGCTGGCCCTCGGCTGGGACGCTCTCGCGGGAGAGCCCCTGGCCGGCCAGATAGGCGTCGACCGTCGCGTCGAGCCTGATGCGGGTCAGCACCTGCTCGTGGCCCTCGCCGCGGCGGGGATCGGTGTTCACCTCTTCGACCAGCTCGGCGATGGAGCGCCGCCCGTCGCCGATCACATGGGCCGGCAGGCGCTCGGCCACGGCCACCAGTTCGCCGCCGACCACCAGCAGGCGGTGGTCGGCGCCGGCGTAGAACTGCTCGACGATGACCCGTCGGCTGTGCGCCACGGCTGTCTGGAAGGCGGCGCGGACGGCGTCCGGCGCGGTGAGGTTGGTGGTCACCCCCCGCCCGTGGTTGCCGTCCAGCGGCTTGACCACCACTGGCCCGCCCAGTCGGGCGGCGGCGTCCACGGCTTCGTCGGCCGAGCGCACCACCACGCCGTCGGGCGCCGGTACGCCGGCCTTGATCAGCAGGCTCTTGGTCAGGTCCTTGTTGGAGGCCGAATCCACGGCGATGAAGGAGGTGCGGCCGGTGATGCTGGCGCGGATGCGCTGCTGGCGGCGACCCCATCCCAGCTGGATCAGGCTGTGATCGTCCAGGCGCATCACCGGGATGCCGCGCCGGCGCGCCTCGGCCACGATGGCCCCGGTGGTGGGTCCAAGGCCGACCCGCCGGTCCAGCTTGCGCACCTGGGCGACCGCCGCCTCGACCGTGTCCGCCGGCTCGGCCGGGCCCAGCAGGTCCAGCCCGACGACGCCGCGCAGCCGCTCGGGCAGGAGGCGGTCGACGAGTTCGATCGCCAGCCGCAAGGCGAGGAGGCCGACCGCTTCCTCCCGGTATTCGACGAGGATGTTATAGACCCCCGGCCGGCCCTTCACCGACCGGGTCTTGCCGCGCGCCACCGCCGCGCCGGCCAGCGACTGCAGCTCGATCGCCACGTGCTCGATGACGTGGCCGATCCAGGTGCCTTCCCCGAGCCGCTCCAGGAACCCGCCGGCGTGGCCGCGGCTGCAGGCATGATTGGCGAGGCTGGGGATCAGGCGGACGAGTTCGTCCGAGAAGCCCTCGAGGCGGTTGGTCGGCCAGTCCTCCAACGCGCCCAGGTCCAGCTGCGCACGGACCATGGGGACATCCCCGAAGAGATGCGGGCCTCGATAAATCGCCTTTTCCAGGACCTGCATCGACGCGTGCGCCACGATTGGATTTTCCAAAGCCCGTGTTCCCCTTCGGGGTGCAAACGAGGCGTCGCCTTTAGCGTTCCCTTTGAAATTAAAGAAAATTTCTGTCGGAAACTCGACAGAACCTACCGCTCACGTTCCAGGACAGCGGCCACGGCGGCGATGCGCTCGACGCCGTCATAGGCCTGGCGGCGAAGCTCGCTGGCGAAGACATCAGGGTCGAGCTCGCCATACCGCAGCTGGCGATCCGTCCGGTCGGCCAGGGTCCGCAGCGCCTCGCCCAGGGCGTCGACGCCGCCGTCGAGGATGGCGCTGCCGGTGTACATGACGAACCGCCCGCCGGGCGCGAGGCGCGCCGACGCCTGCTCGGCCCAGGCCAGCGACAGCGCCGCGCCGTGCATGTCGCCGCCGTCCTTGTAGTGGCGACCGGAGGCGCCGGCCACGTAAGGCGGATTGGCGAGGATGAGGTCGAGCTCCTCGCCGGGGGGCAGGCCCTCGGCGCGGACCAGGCCGACGGCGCAGCCGTGGTGGCGCGCGTTCGCCTCGGCCATCGCCAGCGCCGCCGGATTGACGTCGCTCAGCGTGACCCGGGCGCCGGGCGCCCACAGGCCGGCCAGGAGCCCCCCGACGCCGGCCCCGGCGCCGATGTCCCAGATGGTGCGAGGCGCGGGCCCCGTTGCCAGTTCACGATGGATCAGGTCGGCGAACCGATAGGTGTCCGGGCCGAGGAACACCGCGTCCGGCGCCGTCGCCGGGAAGGCGGAGTGCGCGAAGAGGCGCCCATGCACCGCGGACACCCGCACCCGGCTGCGGAAGCCCGCTTCGGCCGTCGCCAGCTGGCCGCTTTCCTCCAAGAGGGCGAACAGGTCCGGCGGCAGGTCGCTACGGCCGAAGGGCCGGCTCCAGCCGAAGATGTCCCTCAGCGTCGGGCGGGCCGGCGCCGGCCGCTCGGCCATCCGGCGGCAGGCCGAGGGCGTGGGCGTGACGAAGGCGTAGCCGCGCGCGGCCAGGGCGCCCAGCAGGCCGCTCAGGGCGAGGGCCTGGGCCGAAGGGGGGAGCATGTCATGCGGCATGGCTGACGAACGCCGGCCGGCGGCTTCGGTTCGACGTAGCCTGGCGTCAGGTTTCCCGCCCGGACCCGGGCTCGGCCATCTTGCGATGCTGCTCGGCCAGCACGCTCTGCGGCGTGACCGCCGCCGCGGCGGCCTGCAGCTTGTTCTTCAACCCCGCCACCACGTCGCCGTCGCCCCGCTTCATGGCCTCGTAGCCGGTGCGGGCGACATCGGCCGGATCGTCCTTCCTGGCCTGGCCGATCTTGGTGTCCTTGAGGCCCGCGCGCTCGAAGAACTCGGTCTCGGTCGCGCCCGGCATCAGGCAGGTCACGGTCACCCCGGTGTCCTTCAGCTCGTTGCGCAGGGCGAAGGAGAAGCTGTCGATGAAGGCCTTGGAGGCGTTGTAGACCGCCTGGAAGCTGCCGGGGATGAAGCCGGCGATCGAGCCGGTGAAGAGGATGCGGCCCTGGCCGCGCTCGCGCATCTGGCGGCCGATCCTGTGGGTCAGGTCCAGCGTGCCGGTGATGTTGGTGTTCACCACGCTGATGACCTCGTCGAAGTCCTGGTCGAGGAAACCATCGCTCAGGCCCTGGCCGGCGTTGGCCATCAGCAGGTCGACCGGGCGGCCGAGCCCTTCGAGCGTGCGCAGCAGTTCGTCCACGCCTTCGGGATCGGCGAGGTCGGCCTGCACGGCGGTGACCTCGGCGCCGAGGGCGCGGAACGCCTGGGCGGCCTCCTCCAGCGGACGGTCGGCGGCGATCAGGAGGTCGTGGCCGTCCTCGGCGGCGCATCTGGCGAGTTCATAGCCGATGCCCGAGGAGGCGCCGGTGACCAGGGCGAGGGGCCGGATGTCGCTCATTGGGCGGCCGCTCCCTTGGTCCAGTCGGGCTTCAGCACGACCTTGGTGCATTCGTTCTGCTCTTCCTTGAAGAGCTTGTAGCCCTTGGGGGCGTCCTCCAGCGGCAGGCGATGGCTGATCAGGAAGGTGGTGTCGAACCTGCCGTCCAGGATCATGTCCAGGAGCTGCCTGTGGTACTTCTGCACGTGGGTCTGGCCGGTCTTCATGGTCAGGCCCTTCTGCATGAAGGCGCCGATCGGCAGCTTGTCGCCGATGCCGCCATAGACGCCCGGCACCGAGACGCGGCCGCCCTTGCGGCAGGCCAGGATCACCTCGCGCAGCACGTGCTGGCGGTCGGTGCCCATGCGGGTGGCGGTCTTCACCGCGTCCATGATGTTGTCGAGGGCGAAGCCGTGCGCCTCCAGGCCGACGGCGTCGATGCAGGCGTCCGGGCCGATGCCGCCGGTCATCTCGCGCAGCGCCTCGCGCACCTTCACGTCGTGGTAGTTGATCACCTCGGCGCCCATCTGCCGGGCGAGCTCCAGGCGATGCGGGAAGTGGTCGATGGCGATCACCCGCTCGGCGCCCATGACGAAGCAGCTCTGGATCGCGAAGAGGCCGACCGGCCCGCAGCCCCAGACCGCCACGGTGTCGCCCGGCTCGATCTCGGCGTTCTCGGCGGCCATCCAGCCGGTGGGCAGGATGTCGGAGAGGAACAGCACCTGCTCGTCCTCGATCCCGTCCGGCACGACGATCGGGCCGACGTCGGAATAGGGCACGCGCACGTACTCGGCCTGGCCGCCGGCGTAGCCGCCGGTCATGTGCGAGTAGCCGAACAGCCCCGCCATCGGATGGCCGACCGCCGCCTCGCCGATGTCCTGCTTCTCCGGCGGGCAGGAGTTGTCGCAG
>DASPLZ010000169.1:0-7334 GCA_035627295.1 Phenylobacterium sp.
ACCACCGCGCCGCCGTGCTGGATCGCCGGCACCTTGCCCATCGGGTTCACCGCCAGGTACTCGGGCGCCTTCATGGTCGTGCCGTAGTCGAGCACCACCGTGCGGTAGGGCTGTCCCACCTCCTCCAGCATCCAGCGGACGATCCGGCCGCGCGACATCGGGTTGGTGTAGAAGACCAGTTCCTCGGCCATGGCGTCTCTCCTTTCGCAAGGCGTCCGGCGTTCTACCGCGGCGGCCTGCGGCTTGTCGCCCGCCGCCGGCTTGGGGCAAGCTTGGCCGCATGAAACCCCTGGTGATGGTGGGCGGCGGCCCCGGCTCTCTTCCACGCATCATCATCGAAGCGGTCGAGGCGCAGGGCCGCGCGCTGGCTGGCTACCTGGACGTCGGCGAGGATCCCCAGCCGCTGATGCACCCGCGGCCGCGCCTCGGGGACGTGCGCCTGCTGGACGAGCCCGCCTTCCGTGCGGCCCACGATTTCGCGGTGGCCGTCCAGGGCCCGCAGCGCCGCGCGATCTGCCTGAAGCTTTTGGAGGCGGTCGCCTCGCTGCCGCCGATCCTGCACCCGGCCGCCACCGTCTCGGCCACCGCGACGCTCGGCGCCGGGACGGTCGTCTCGGCCGGCGTGGTGGTGCAGCAGGACGCCCGCATCGGCCGCTTCTGCATGCTCAACACGTCATGCTCCATCGACCATGACAATCTCGTCGGCGACTTCGTCTCGGTGTCGCCGGGCGTTCGCACCGCCGGCTCCGCGCAGATCGGCGACGAGGCCTTCGTCGGCCTGGGCGCCCTGATCATCGGCGGCGTGAAGGTCGGCCGGCGGGCCACGGTCGGGGCCGGCGCGGTGGTGATCCGCGACGTGCCGGAGGGCGTCACCGTGGTCGGCAATCCGGCGAGGCCTCTGCCTCCGAAGGACTGATGCGGCCAGGCCTTGCGTGGTTCGAGACACGGCCTGCGGCCGCCCTCACCATGACTAGGTTTGTGCTGGCTTAGTCATCCTGAGGAGCGCGTAGCGCGTCTCGAAGGACGCATACCCGATCCAGGCGTCAGACCTTCGCCAGGGCCAACGCGCTCCCCTGCCCCACGCCGACGCACATGGTGGCCAGCGCCCGCGCGCCGCCCCGCTCGTTCATCGCCCGCGCCGCCGTCAGCGCCAGCCGCGCGCCAGAGGCGCCCAGCGGGTGGCCGATGGCGATGGCCCCGCCGTTGGGGTTCACATGCTCGGCGTCGTCGTCCAGCCCCCAGGCGCGCGTGCAGGCGAGCGCCTGGGCGGCGAAGGCCTCGTTCAGCTCGATCACGTCGAAGTCGCGCACCGAGACGCCCAGCCGTCCGGTCAGCCGCTCCACCGCCGGGATCGGCCCCACGCCCATCACCCGCGGCGCGACCCCGCCGGCCGCCCCGCCCTCGATGCGGGCGATCGGCTCCAGGCCGTAGGCGCGCACCGCCTCCTCCGAGGCCAGCAGCAGCGCCGCGGCCCCGTCGTTGACCCCCGAGGCGTTGCCGGCGGTCACCGTGCCGTCCTCGCGCACGATGGGCTTCAGCTTGGCCAGCGCCTCCAGCGTGGTGTCCGGCCGCGGATGCTCGTCGTCGCTCACCACCACGTCGCCCTTGCGATCCTTGATGGTCACGGGGGTGATCTCGCCGGCGTGGAAGCCGCGCTCGCGGGCCTTGCCGACCCGCGCCTGGCTGCGCTGGGCGAAGGCGTCCTGGTCCTGGCGGTTGATCTGATAGTCGGTCGCCACGTTCTCAGCCGTCTCCGGCATGGCGTCGACGCCATAGGCCTTCTTCATCGCCGGATTAACGAACCGCCAGCCGATGGTGGTGTCGAAGATCTCCGCGCTCCGCGAGAAGGCGGAGTCCGCCTTGCCCATCACGAACGGCGAGCGGGTCATGCTCTCCACCCCGCCGGCCACCATCAGCTCGGCCTCGCCGGAGGCGATGGCGCGGGCGGCTGTCACCACCGCATCGAGCCCGGAGGCGCAGAGCCGGTTCACCGTCATCCCCGGCGTCCGCTCCGGCATGCCGGCGAGCAGCAGCGCCATGCGCGCCACATTGCGGTTGTCCTCGCCGGCCTGGTTGACGCAGCCGTAGACGACCTCGTCCACCGCTTCCCAGTCCACCTTGGGCAGGGACGCCATCAGCGCCTTCAGCGGCTCGGCCGCCAGGTCGTCGGCCCGCACCTTGGCGAGCGCCCCGCCGTAGCGGCCGATCGGCGTGCGGGTCCCCGCGCAGAGATAGACGGTGCGGCCTTGCATGCGCGCCTCCCAGCTTTCATAGCCATCCGCCCCGGTTTGGGGCGTTGAGTTCAGGAGACGTGCATATGGACGGCGGGGCCGAGGAGCAACAGCGCGGGCCGCACGAGGTGATCGCCAGCGAAGGCGACTGGGCCGGCTGGACCCTCTGGGTGGGCGGCGATCCCTTCGAGGACCACTGCGGCCCCTTCTACTGGAAAGAGCGTGAGGACGGGACGCGCGTCTGCGCCTTCATCGCCGAGCACAAGCACATGAACGGCGGCGGCTTCATGCACGGCGGCTGCGTCATGACCTTCGCCGACTACTGCCTCTTCGTGATCGCCCGCGACGCCCTGCGCGACAGCCGCAGCGTCACCGCCACCCTGAACGGCGAATTCGTCGGCACCGCCCGCGTCGGCGACCGGGTGGAATGCACCGGCGAGGTGGTGAAGGCCGGCCGCTCGATGGTCTTCGTCCGTGGCCTGATCGTGAACGCCTCGGCTGGCGGCGAGCCGATGATGAGCTTCTCGGGCGTGATCAAGAAGACGGCGCCGCGAACCTAGCCTGAGCGCCGGCGGACAGGGCTTTCCTTTGCAACGGGCCGGGGGGCGGGAGCGTTCTCTGATCGGACGGCCGAGCTGTCGTGCGTCTGAGCACGCCTGCTCCAGCTCGGACGGTTGGAGAGCCGCTTGACCAACGACCTTCGCGAGAACGCCTTTCTGGCGCGGCTGTCCCAGCCGACCCTGGACGTCTTGGCGAAGTCGGCCCAGCGGATCGATATGGCGCACGGGGCCGGGGTCTACGAGCCCGAGGGCGCGGTCAGCGCGGCCTATTTCCCGGTCAGCTGCGTCCTCTCCCAGGTCAGCCGCATGCGCGACGGGTCCGGCGTCGAAACCGCGATGGTCGGCAAGGACGGCGCGGCCGGCATCATCGAATGCCTCGGGAGCGGCAGGGCCGTCTGGGAAAGCCAGGTGCAGGTGGACGGCGCGGCCTGGGCGGCGCCCCGGCAGGCCATCGTCGACCTGGCTCGGGAGGACGCCTCGTTCTCCAGCGAATGCTGGCGGCTGGCCGAAGCCCAGGTCGTCGAAGCACGCATGTCCACGGCCTGCCAGGCCCTGCACAAGGGCGAGGCGAGGCTGGCGCGGTGGATCCTCGAAGCCCACGACCGGAGCGGCGGCCGCGACCCCCTGCCGCTGACCCAGGAAATCCTCGCGACCATGTTGGGCGTGCAGCGCACCACCGTAACGGCGTTCCAGGGCGCCCTGCAGCGGCGCGGGCTGCTCGCCGCGCGCCGGGGCAAGATCTGGATCAAGGACAAGGCCGGGCTCGAAGCGGTCTCGTGCGAGTGCAGATCCACCGTCAGGGAGCGCAGGCTCTTCCTCGGCCTGGAGCCCAAGCCTTATCCCGCGGCGTAGATCGGCTGTCGCGCGCCCGCCCACAGGTGCGCCTTGTAGGCGGCGAAGCACTGCTCCCCGCACATCAGGCGCATGACGGCGCCCTCGGCGATGTAGCGGGCGCATTCGGGCGTCTGGCTGACCAGTGGGATCAAGGCCTCGGCGTTCCATGCCTTCGAGTGCTCGACATCGAGATGGGCGTGCAGTTCGAAGTACTTGCGAAGCTTCGGCGGCGCGCCGAGCCGCTTCAGGCCCTCCGCGACGCAGGCCACACGCGTCGGCGCGGTCAGCTCGACCACCCCCAGGGCGCCGATGGAGTGGTAGGTGTATCGTCGGGTGGTGGCGAAGGCGGTCATGGTGTTGGCGAGCGCCAGCGATTGCCACAGCGTGCCCTCGATCGTGGGCGTCAGCTCCAGGCCTTCGACGGTGCGGTCCAGCATCGGGCCGTGCATGCCGCCTTCGTGGCCCCGGCCCATCTCGTCCCAGTAGTTCCGCGCCAGTTCGAGTTTGGGCCGCGCCGGCAGCTTGACCTGGGTCATGGCGACCAGGTCATCGAAGCCCGCCTCGCCCGCCGCCTCCTGGGTGAGGAACCACTTCATCTCCTCCATGTTCGCCTGGCCCGCCAGCCAGGCGAAGAGCGGGTCCCATTGGCCGGGCCCGCCGTCCTTCAACGCCTCGAACCAGTCGATGAACTTGTGCGGGTCGGTCGGGACCCACTCGACCACCGTGCCGATCGCCTGACGGAAGGCTTCGATGTAGCCGCCTTCGATCCGCTTCATGCGGTAGTCGGCGGTCAGGTCCATCCGCCAGTCGTCGTTCGGGACGCCGATGGCCAGACGTTGCCGGTTCCAGTGCGCCAGGGCCTTGTGCAGCGCATCCGGCGACGGGAAGTCGGGGCGCTGGACACCGAAATAGGCAAGACGTTCGCTGTGGTGCATGGGAGTCTCCTCGACGCTCGGGCCCTGAACGCCGGAGCCCCGCAAAACGCTCCTATGTCGGAATCCTGACGGACATCAGGAGGTTGGTGCGAAGCCCCCTCCCGTGAGACATGGACGCCTGGGCCTTCGCCCTTGCACTGACCCGCCGTCACGCACGATCTAGCGCCCATGACCGCGCCGATCCTCTCTGTCCTCGATCTCTCACCCGTCTCCGGCGAGGGCACCCAGGCCCAGGCGGTGCGCGACACGCTGGAAGTGGCCAAGGCGGCCGAGCGGCTGGGCTACCATCGCTTCTGGATGGCCGAGCACCATTCCATGTCGACCATATCCTCGGCCTCGCCGGAGGTTCTGATCGCGGCCCTGACCCAGGTGACCTCCACCATCCGCCTGGGCTCCGGCGGGGTCATGCTGCCCAACTATTCGCCGCTGAAGGTCGCCGAGGTGTTCATGGCGCTGGAGGCCCTGGCGCCTGGACGCATCGATCTTGGCGTCGGCCGCGCGCTCGGCGCCGACGCGCGCACCGGCGGCGCGCTGCGCTCGGCGAGCTCGGAGGTCTTCCCGCACTACTTCGCCCTGCTGAACGCCTGGCTGCTCGACGCCTCGGGGACCGAGCCGATCACCCGCCAGCATCCGGCCTACGACATCCACGCCAACCCCTCGGGCCCTTCGCACCCCGACCTTTTCCTCCTGACCTCCTCGCCGGACAGCGCGGCCTTCGCGGGCGCGGCAGGCGTCGGGATGATGTTCGCCGAGTTCATCGCCCGGGCCGACGGCGGCCCGGCGGTCGCCGCCTACCAGCGCACGTTCCAACCCTCGGCCTTCCGCCAGGCGCCCTGGGCGGGCGTGGCGACCATCGCCTACGCCGCCGAGACCGAGGAAGAGGCCCGCCGCGATACCGCCCCTCTGCGCGCCTCGCAGCTTTCCGGCCTCTACGGCGAACGCCGCCGCTTCCCGACCATCGAGGAGGCCGAGGCCTACCTCGAAGAGCGCAGGGACGATCCCAACCTCGCCGGCATCGCCCAGCGCGCCATCATCGGCTCAGCCGAACAGGTCCGCGAGCGGCTGGCGCAGAAGGCGCTCAGCACCGGCGCCAACGAGGTGTTCGTAATGTCCACCGGCCCGACGCTGGAAAAGCGCATCCGCTCGCTGGAGTTGATCAGACCTCCGGAATCTTGACCGCGAACACCTTGATCTCCGACACCCCGCGCACCGCCCGCTCCGGCCGGCTGTCGTCCGGCACGATCAGCCGCCACGGCCCCTCCTCGGGACCCAGCCCCTGGCCGCCGTTCTTGGTCATGGCGACGATCGGCGGCGTCTTGCCGAACCAGGCGTCGGTCTCGACCAGGGTCAGCACGGCCGTGTAGCCGTCCTGGCCGGTGACGGTGACGATGAGGCGGGTCGGGTCGCCATGCACCCGCGCGCCGGCGGGCGTCCCCACCAGCCGCAGGATCGAGGTCAGCGGCACGCCCTCGTAGACGGCCTCCTTGCCCGACCCGTGGCCGCCGCGGCGCAGCTTGGCTGTCGTCTGCGGCAGGGCCAGCATGTCGGCCTCGCGCATCTGCTTGAACTGGCCGGCCGGACCGAAGACGCCGAACGTCTGGGCCAGGGCCGGCGGCCCGCCGGCGGCCAAGATCAGAGCCAGGGCAAGGCTCGCGAAGGCCCTCACATCGCCGCCTTTGCGGCCGGGCGCTCGCTCATCGCCTTGTGCCAGCGGCCGACGTGGGTCAGCTCTTCCGGCGGGCGCAGCTTGATCAGCCGGCCGAAGTCGATGCCGATGAAGGCGACGATGTCGGCGATGGTCAGCCGGTCGGCGGCCAGCCACTCATGGTCGGCCAGCCGCCGGTCCAGCACCTTCATGGCGCGGGTGGCGGCGGCCTTGTTGTACTCGGCGATGGCCGGGTTCTGGGTCTCCAGCGCCGCCAGCGCCGGGTGGGTGTGGCGCACGCCCAGCATCATCGGATGGGCGACCAGCAGCTCGCCGCGGCGCATCCACATCTCGATGATCGCCGTCTCCTTGGGATCGCGCCCGAAAAGGTTCGGCTCCGGATAGAGGCTCTCCAGGTAGCGGCAGATGGCGACGGACTCGGTGATGGTCGTCCCGTCGTCCATCTCCAGCGCCGGCACGTTCGGCAGGCCGGCGCGGCCCAGGTAGTCCTCGGTCTTGTGGTCGCCCTGGATCAGGTTGAGCTGGACGATCTCGATGTCCTCGATGCCCTTCTCGGCCATGAACCAGCGCACCCGGCGCGGGTTCGGCGCCAGCGGCGTGTCGTAGAGCTTCATGCGGCGGAGCCTCCCTGCGTGGTTCGAGACGCGGCCTGCCGGCCGCTCCTCACCATGACTACGTTTTTGCGATCCCGGGACTCGTCATCCTGAGGAGCGCGAAGCGCGTCTCGAAGGACGCACGGCCTCATTGCCCGAACAGCTCCCGCGGCATGGCCCCCACCACCGCGGCGGTCATGCAGGTGGCGAGGAAGCCGGCGACCAGGGCCTTCCAGACGAGGCTGATGATCTCGCCCCGCCGCTGCGGCATCAGGGTGCCCATGCCGGTGACGGTGATCCCCACCGAGCCGACGTTGGCGAAGCCGCACAGCGCATAGGTCAGGATCATCCGCGTGCGCTCGCTCATCTCGCCCAGCGGCACGGCGCCCAGCTGGATGAAGGCGATGAACTCGGTGAGCATCAGCTTCACGCCCAGCAGGTATCCCGCCTTGAACGCCTCGTTCCAGTCGATCCCCAGCGTCCAGGCGAGCGGCGCAAAGATCACCGCCAGGATC
>DASPLZ010000170.1:0-2150 GCA_035627295.1 Phenylobacterium sp.
CCATCGTGAAGGGGAACGCCAGGAAGGTCCGCACGCTGGCCGGCGGCCGGGTGCTGGCGGGCTTCGCCGGCGCGACGGCGGACGCCTTCACCCTGATCGAGCGGCTGGAAGCCAAGCTGGAGCAGTATCCCGAGCAGCTGATGCGGGCGTGCGTGGACCTCGCCAAGGACTGGCGCACCGACCGCTACCTGCGCCGGCTGGAGGCCATGCTGCTGGTGGCCGACGCCGAGCACATCTTCACCGTCACCGGCGTCGGCGACGTGCTGGAGCCGGAGAGCGGCGTGGCCGCCATCGGCTCGGGCGGCAACTTCGCCCTGGCGGCCGCCCGCGCCCTGATGGATTCCCCACTGGACGCCGAGGCGGTGGCCCGCCGGGCGATGGCCATCGCCGCGGAGATCTGCGTCTACACCAACAGCTCCCTGACGGTCGAAGCGCTGTGACAGAGTTTTCTCCCCGAGAGATCGTTTCCGAACTCGACAGGTTCGTGGTCGGGCACCAGGAGGCCAAGCGGGCCGTAGCCGTGGCGCTGCGCAACCGCTGGCGGCGCCGGCGCGTTCCGGAGGCCCTGCGCGACGAGGTGACGCCGAAGAACATCCTGATGATCGGGCCTACCGGGGTCGGCAAGACCGAGATCGCCCGGCGGCTGGCCAAGCTCGCCCAGGCGCCGTTCCTGAAGGTGGAGGCGACCAAGTTCACCGAGGTTGGCTATGTCGGCCGCGACGTCGACCAGATCGTCCGCGACCTTGTCGAGCAGTCGCTGGCCATGGTGCGCGAGCGGCGCCGCGGCGGGGTTCGGGCCAAGGCTGAGGCGGCGGCGGAGGAGCGTATCCTGGACGCTTTGGTGGGGCCGACGGCGCAGCCCGCCACCCGCGACGCCTTCCGCCGCAAGCTGCGCGCCGGGGAACTGGACGACAAGGAGGTCGAGATATCCCTCCCGGACAACAGCTCGCCGCTGCAGGGCATGGACATCCCCGGCATGCCGGGCGGCGTCGGCGTCCTGAACCTCGGGGACATGTTCGGCAAGGCGTTCGGCGGCCGCACCAAGACGCACCGGACCACCGTGGCCGCCGCCTGGACCCCGCTGATCGCCGAGGAAAGCGACAAGCTGGTCGATCAGGAAAGCCTGACCCAGGAAGCCCTGGACCTGGCCGAGAACAGCGGCATCGTCTTCATCGACGAGATCGACAAGGTGGCCTCCCGCTCCGAGCGGGCCGGGGCCGATGTCTCCCGCGAAGGGGTGCAGCGGGACCTGCTGCCGCTGATCGAGGGCACGACCGTCTCCACCAAGCACGGGGCGGTGAAGACCGACCACATCCTGTTCATCGCGTCAGGCGCCTTCCACGTGGCCAAGCCCTCCGACCTGCTGCCCGAACTTCAGGGCCGGCTGCCGATCCGGGTGGAGCTGAAGGCGCTGACCCGCGACGACATGCGCCGCATCCTGACCGATCCGGAAGCGAACCTGATCGTCCAGCACCAGGCGTTGATGGCGACCGAGGGCGTGACCCTGGTGTTCTCGGGCGATGCGGTGGACGCCATCGCCGACGCCGCCGTGGCGGTGAACGGCGCGGTGGAGAACATCGGCGCCCGCCGGCTGCAGACCATCCTGGAGAAGGTGGTGGAAGACATCTCCTTCGCCGCCGGCGACCGCTCCGGCGAGACCATCACCATCGACGGCGCCTATGTGCGCGAGCGGGTCGAAGCCCTCTCCAAGAACGCCGACCTGTCGCGCTACGTGCTCTAGCCCCATCGCGGCTTGTCATGGCGCGGCTTTGGCGCCTCTAGTTCGCGGCATGAACGTCGAGCTGGCCGAAGAGCGCATCCTGATCCTGACCGACCGCTTCTCGATGGAGCATGCGGAGGGGCGCGCCTGGACCAAGCGGATCGACGCGTTCGGCGCGATGGCGATGATGGGAGGTCTGCTCTCCCGGCCCCGCGACGAGGAGTTCGAGACCGTCTACCGCGAGCGGCGGCTGCAGCCGTTCTGGCGGATCGCCTCGCGGGCCACCTACGCCTATGAGCGCCGGCGGGAATATCCGATCACGGTCGGCCCGGAGGTGCAGCAGGTGGAGGTTTGCGGCGAGGTGCGCCCTGTGGCCGGCGGCCGCTTCACCGTTCCCGGGCTGGAGAGCTGCCACGAAGAGCGCCGTCGC
>DASPLZ010000171.1:0-8556 GCA_035627295.1 Phenylobacterium sp.
GGCGGGTCTCGCGGTAGAGGATGTAGAGGCCGCTGGCCGCCACCACGGCCGCGCCCAGCGGGGTGTAGGCGCTGGGAACCACCGACCAAGCTTCCACAGCTAGGCCTCCGGACCCGCAACTGTTATCGTCTCGGGCGCCAAGGACGGCACCTGGTTGGAGGGAGCGCCGCCAAGCCGGCGAGCATCACATGCCTGAGTTCGTGATCGAGCGTAACATGCCCGGCGTCGGCGGCCTCGGGGCCGACGAACTGAAGGGCGCTTCGCAGACCTCGTGCAAGGTGCTGCGCGATCTGGGCCCGGACATTCAGTGGGTCCACAGCTACGTCACCGACGACAAGATCTACTGCATCTATCGCGCGCCGAGCGAAGATCTCATCCGCCAGCATGCGGAGACGGCAGGCTTCCCGGCCAACTCGATCTCCCGTGTGAAGACGATGATCGACCCCACGACGGCCGACTAGGCAAAGCTATCGGTCGGCGGGCGTTCCTGCGTCCGGCCGCACGCGCAGGCGGCGGGTCTCGCGATAGAGGATGTAGAGGCCGCTGGCCGCCACCACGGCCGCGCCCAGCAGGGTGTAGCCGCTCGGGACCTCCGCCCAGATCACAAAGCCGATGGCCGCGGCCCAGACCAGCTGGGTGTATTCGAACGGCGCCACCACCGCGACCGGCGCCCGGCGGAAGGACTCGGTGAGGAAGAGCTGCCCCACCCCGCCGACCAGGCCGCCGGCGATCAGCACGCCCAGGGTGAGGAGGTTGGGGATCACCCAGCCGAACGGCAGGCTGGCCAGGCCCAGCAGCGTGCCCGCCAGGGTGAAGTAGAAGACGATCGCCGGCCCCGGCTCGGTGCGCGAGATCCGCCGGATGGCGATCATCGCGAAGGCCGCGCCCAGGGCTCCGGTCAGGGCGAAGGCGACGCCGGTCAGGCTCACGCCCTCCCCGGTCGGCCGCACCATGATCAGCACGCCGACGAAGCCGACCGCCACCGCGCCCCAGCGGTGCGGGCCGACCCGCTCGCCAAGCAGCACCACCGAGAGCGCGGTCATGAACAGCGGCGAGGCGAAGGCCAACGCCGTGGCGTCGGTCAGCGGCAACAGGGTGAGCGCGGTGAAGCCGCAGGTCATGCCGACCAGGCCGCTGCCGGAGCGGGCGAGATGCGACAGCGGCCGGGAGGTCTTCAGCACCCCGAAGCCGGTGGTGCGGCCCATGTAGATCAGCACGGGAACGAAGGCGAAGGCGTTGCGGAAGAAGATGGTCTCCAGCACCGGCACGCCCTGGTCGCCGGCCCATTTCACGATGGCCGCGAGGGTGGCGAAGCAGCCGGTGGCGATCACCCGGAAGGCGATCCCGAGGCCGGGTTGCGAAGGAGGGTGGGGCGCTGGATCGCTCACGCTCCAGCGCTTAGGCCGCGCCGCCCGCCGCGTGAAGGGCGAACCGGGCCAGGCGGAACCACGGCGCAGCTTCGAGCTTTAACCTTCTCGCAACTGTCAGGGAGGCCCGAGATGATCTTTCGTTTCGAACTCTACGCCAAGGGCGAGACGATCCAGCGCCTCGTCGGCGCGGCCAGCGCCGACCGGCTGATGGGCCGCGCGCGGCGCCTGCTGCAGCGCTGCCGCGAGTGCGACGAGATCCGGGTGCTCTTCGCCGGCCGCCAGGTGATGGTGCTGCGCAAGCAGCCGGGCGGGGCCATCGAGCCGGAGCCGGAGCCCGGGCGGGCCTGACGCAACGCCGCTGACAGGCGTTGCGTCGTTTGAGACGCCCGCTTCGCGGGCTCCTCAGGATGACGAACTCAGCACGCAGCTAGTCATGGTGAGGAGCGGCGAAGCCGCGTCTCGAACCACGCACGGCCGCGCCGCCCAGCTAGGTCGGCTTCACCATGGCGTCCTCGCGCCGCGCGCCCTCCTCCGGCATGTCGTCGAAGGACGAATAGCTGGAGGTGTAGAGGTGGGCGTAGAGCCCGCCCTTCTTCATCAGCTCATCGTGCGGCCCCTGCTCGACGATGTGGCCGCGCTGCAGGACGATGATCCGGTCGGCGTCGCGCACCGTCGCCAGCCGGTGGGCGATCACCAGGCAGGTGCGGCCGGCGAAGAGCACCTTCAGCGCCTTCTGGATCTCCAGCTCGGTGAAGCTGTCGATGTTGGCGGTGGCCTCGTCGAGGATCAGGATCTGCGGATTGGCGACCAGGGCTCTGGCGAAGCTGATCAGCTGCCGCTGGCCGAGCGAGAGGTTGCAGCCCCGCTGGCCCAGCTGGGTGTCGTAGCCGTTCGGCAGCTTCATGATGAAGTCGTGGGCGCGCACCGACTGGGCGGCCGCCTCGATCTCCTCGCGGGTCGCCTGCGAGGAATAGCGGATGTTCTCGGCGATGGTGCCGGTGAACAGGAACGGCTCCTGCAGCACCATGCCGATCACCTGGCCCAGGCTGTCGAGCTCGACGTCGCGCACGTCGTGGCCGCCGACCAGCACCTGCCCCGAATCCACCTCGTAGAAGCGGTGCGTCAGGGCCGTGATCGAGGTCTTGCCCGAGCCGGTCGGGCCGACCAGGGCGATCACCTCGCGCGGCTTGGCCTTGAAGCTGATGTCGTGCAGCACCTGGTGGCCGGGGTTGTAGGAGAAGTTCACATCGCGGAACTCCACCGTCGGCTCGATGTCGCGGGTGAGCGTGATCGCGCCGGGCTTGTCCTTGATGGTCACCGGCACGTCGAGCACCTCGAAGATGCGGTAACCGGCCGCCATCGCCCGCTGCATGATGGTGTACTGCATGGAGAGCATGCGCACCGGATCGAAGAACCGCTGCACATAGAAGATGTAGGCGACCATCACGCCGACCTGCAGCTCGCCGCCCAGCACCGCATTGCCGCCGACCACGATGACGATGGCCATGGCCACGCCCGTCAGGATGTCGACGGTCGGCACCATGATCTGGGTGGTCCAGGCGGCGGCGATCTGGGCCTTCAGGTTCTCGCGCGCCTTCACCTCGTAGAGCTCGAAGTTCATCGCCTCGCGGCGGGTCTCTTGCACGGTGCGCACGCCGTTGATGTTCTCGGCGAGCGCGCTGTTGGCGGTGGAGGAGGCGTCGCGCATCTCGCGGAAGGTCCGCTTCTGGGCAGGCAGCCACAGGGCGCGGAGCAGAATGAGCGCCGGCAGGACGGTGAGGGTCAGAAGGCCCAGCTTCACGTCCATCGAGACCAGCATGATCGAGATGCCGATCAGGAGGAACAGGTCGCCGAACGCCGAGACGGAGGTCTCCACGAACTCCTGCAGCGCGTTCACGTCGCCCTGCAGGCGGGCCATGATCCGGCCGACGTGGGTCTTGTCCATGAACGACAGGGAAACGTTCTGGAAGTGCTCGAACATCGAGCGGCGCAGGTCGAAGATCACCTTCTGCGCCATGCGGGCCGAGACCCACTGCTCCAGGAAGCTGGCGACGGCGTTCAAAGCCACCAGCCCGGCGAAGATCCAGATCAGGGTCTGCAGCCGCCCGATGTCGCCTGAGACTGTGGTGGTGACTGCCTGGCTGATCGCCCAAGGAATCGCCAGCTGGGTGCCGACGAACAGCAGCACCCCGAACATCGCCAGGATGAGCGTGCCGCGATAGGGCCGCACATAGGCGAAGAAGCGCATCAGGATCTTGGTGTCGAAGGAGGCGAAGATCTCCTCGCCGTCGTCCGACCCCAGGCTGGCGCGGGGCGTGCGGCCGCGGCGCTGCTGCGGCGTCGGGGCGGCCATGTCGCGGTCGAACGCGAAGTCGCTCATGCCTTCACCGCCTCGGCCTTTTCGGCCGCCTTCCTGCGTTGCTCGATGCGCGGGTCCTCCGGCAGGGCGCCGGCGTCGGACTTCGACTGCAGCTCATAGAGCGCCGCATACTCGCCCCCGAGCGCCAGCAGCTCGGCGTGGGTGCCGCGCTCGATGATCCGTCCGTCGTCCAGCACGATGATCTCGTCGGCGTGCATCAGCGAGGAGAGCCGGTGGGCGATGATGATCGTCGCCTTCTGCCGGGTGGCGCTGGAGAGCGCCTCGCGCACCCGCTTCTCGGTGACCGCGTCGATGGCGGCGGTCGAGTCGTCGAAGATCATGATCCCCGGCCCGGGCACCACGCCGCGGGCGATCGACATCCGCTGGCGCTGGCCGCCGGAGAGCGAGACGCCGCGCTCGCCGATGCGGGTCTCGTAACCGGCCGGCATGGTGGTGATGTAGTCGTGGATCTGGGCGGTGGAGGCGGCGCTCTTGATCCGCTCCTCCTCGGCCCAGGGGTCGGCGTAGGCGACGTTGTTGATCACGCTCGCGTCGAACAGGAAGGCTTCCTGTTGCACGAGGCCGACGTGGTCGCGCAGGGACGCGAGGGTCACCTCGCGCACGTCCTGGCCGTCCACCGTCACCCGGCCCGCCGAGACGTCGTAGAAGCGGGGCACCAGGTTGGCGATGGTCGACTTGCCGCTGCCCGGCGGGCCGACGATCCCCAGGGTCTTGCCCGGCCCGACCTCGAAGCTGATGTCCGAGAGGATCAGCGGCCCGCCCGCGTCATAGCGGAAGTCCACATGCTCGAAGCGCAGCACGCCGCGGGCGACCTCCAGCGGCTTGGCGCCCGGCGCGTCCTGGATCTCCGGCTCGATGTCGAGCACCTCGAACACCCGGCCGCCGGACGAGGTGGCCCGCGCGGCGGCCATGAAGATCATGGCGATCATCCGCACCGGCGCCTGCAGGAGGGTCATGTAGGTCAGGAAGGCCGTCAGCTGGCCGACGGTCAGCTCCCCGCCCATCACCTTGCGCCCGCCGAACCAGAGCAAGAGGCCCATCGAGGCGTAGAAGGAGATGTTCAACGAGGCGATCGCCGAGAACCGCACCGTCAGCCGCCGCCGGGCCAGCGCCAGGGCGTCGAGCGCGGCCTGGTCGAATTTCATCATCTCGAAGGGCTTGGCCGCGAAGGCGCGCACCACCCGGATGCCCTGGAGGTTCTCCTCCATGGTCAGGGTGAGGACCGACATCAGCCGCTGGAACTGCAGCCAGGTGACCCGCAGCAGATAGCCCATCCGCGCCAGCCGCCAGCCCGCGAAGGGCACGAAGCTCATGGCCAGGAGCGCCAGGATCGGGTCTGTGCGCCACATCATGTAGGCCGAGAGCACGACCAGCAGCACCAGCGAGACCGCCCGGAGCAGCCCCTGCTCGATGAACCCGCGCAGCCCCTCCATGTCGAGCATCCCGCGGGTGATCAGGTCACCGGAGTGGATGCGGTCGTGGAAGCCGAAGGAGAGCCGCTGCAGCTGCTGGAAGAAGCGGAGCCTGAGCTTGTAGGCCACGCTCTGGCCGATCCATTCGCCCAGGTAGCCGGAATACATCTGCAGCAGGCCGCGCACCGTGGAGGCCACGATCACCAGCCCGGCCGTCCAGAGCAGCGCCTGGCGCGCCGCGTCCGCCTGCGCCGGCCCGGCCAACAGCATCTCGTGCGCCCGGTCGACGGCCCCGCCGAAGAGATGCGGCAAGGTGAGGCTCGCCACCGTCGAGGCCAGCGCGGCGAGAATGGCAAGTGTCATGCGCCAGGGGTGCTCGGCCGCCATCGCCGTGATGCGGCGCAGGACGCGCGGCATGGCGGAGAGGTCCACGGTCTGAAGCTCCACCGACGCCGCCGCACCCCCCCGGGAGGGGTGGGAATCACTCATTCGAAAATCCGATCTTTGGTATGCGATCTATTGTGACGCCGCCGGCCATGCGGCGCCAACCCCTTCAATCCCCGTCAAGGCCTTCCGGTGCGTTGCAGGCCGCGCCTGGCCCTGTCATTAGTGTGGAGAGAGGGTCTGCCGGACCTTGGTTGCGGGCGTATTTCACCCGCACGCCTGCCGGCGCAGTCGAACCCTCGATTTGTCGATTGGGCGCCGGTTCAAAGAGGCGCCGGGAGGAATTTGATGGAAGACTTGGGCGCCCGCGTTCTCGAAGCCGCCGGCAAGGGCATGATCGCCAGCCTGTGGGCCAGCATCCAGCCGGACAAGGTGGCGGTCTATAACCCCGACGGTTCGACGCGCACCTTCGGCCAGCTCAACGCCAACGCCAACCGCATCGTACGCCTGCTTCGCCAGCATGGAGTCGGCGTCGGCGACAGCGTGGCCCTGATCTGCTCGAACCGCCACGAATTCCTCGAGGTGATGAACGCCACCCAGCGGGCCGGCATCCGCTTCACCCCGATCAACTGGCACCTGACCACCGACGAGATCGCCTACATCATCGACAACTGCGAGGCCAAGGCGGTGTTCGCCGAGGGCCGCGCCCCGACCGCCAAGGCCGCCGTCGACCAGTCTCCGAACCTGCTCCTCAAGGTCGCCATCGGCGCGCCGATGGACGGCTTCGTGCAGTACGACGAGGCGCTCTCGGGGATCGACGGCTCGGACATCGAGGACCCGGTGCTCGGCAACCAGATGCTCTACACCTCCGGCACCACCGGCCGGCCGAAGGGCGTCTCGCGGGCGGTGAACCCGGCCGCCGCCGGCGTCGGTTACGGCCTGCGCGGCTATGACCGCGAAACCTCGGTGCAGCTCTGCGCCGGCCCCGCCTACCACGCCGCCCCGCTGGCCTTCGACATCCGCGCCTCGATGCTGCACGGCGTGCCGGTGGTCCTCTGGGACAAGTGGGATTCGGAGGCCATCCTGAAGACCATCCAGGAAAAGCGCGTCACCCACATGCACCTGGTGCCGATCATGTTCCAGCGGCTGCTGTCGCTGCCCGACGAGGTGCGCAAGAGCTACGACGTCTCCAGCCTGACCTACATCGTCCACGGCGCGGCCCCCTGCCCGCCGGAGGTCAAGCACGCGATGATCGAGTGGGTCGGTCCGATCCTCTCGGAATACTACGCCGGCTCCGAAGGCGGCGCGGGCTTCACCATCACCTCGGAGGAGTGGCTGCGTAAGCCCGGCAGCGTCGGCAAGCGGCCCGAGCTGCTCGGCTCCAAGATCATCGATGAGAACGGCCAGGAATGCCCCACCGGCGTGCCGGGGACCATCTACCACCAGCTGCCGCCGGGCGGCGGCTTCTCCTACTACAAGGACGAGGCCAAGACCCAGAGCTCGCGCCTGGGCGACTACTTCACCATGGGCGACGTCGGCTATTTCGATGAGGACGGCTACCTCTTCCTCACCGGCCGCAACGCCGAAACGATCATCTCGGGCGGGGTGAACATCTACCCGCAGGAGATCGACAACGAGCTGATCAAGCACGAGGCCGTCGCCGACTCGGCCACTGTCGGCATCCCCAACGACGAGTGGGGCGAGGAGGTCCGCGCGGTGATCCTGCTGGAGCCCGGCTACGAGCCCAGCGAAGAGCTGAAGGCCGAGATCCTCGGCTTCGCCAAGGCCAACCTGCCCGGCTACAAGGTCCCCCGCGGCCTGGACTTCGTCACCGACCTGCCCCGCAGCGAGGCCGGCAAGATCCAGCGCAACAAGGTGCGGGCGCCTTACTGGGAAGGCCGCGCGCGGGCGATCTGATCACCTCCCTCCCCCTTGTGGGGAGGGTGGACCGCGAAGCGGGACGGGTGGGGGGCTTGCTGACTCTCAAGCGATGCGGCGATGCCGCAGTCCCCACCCGACCGGCGCGTTCCGCGCCGCCCACCCTCCCCACGAGGGGGAGGGAGAAACTGCGCGAAACCCTCCGTGTCTGGACCCTGAGCGGCGGCGCATGGCATAGGCGCCGCCATGTCCATTCCCTTCATCGACCTGGGCGCGCAGCGTCGCCGCCTGGGCGAACCGCTGGAGCAGGCGATCCTTCAGGTCGTGCGCTCGGGCGCCTATGTGCTCGGCCCGCAGGTGGCCGAGTTCGAGGGCAAGCTCGCCGAGTTCGGCCGCGCCCGGCACGCCCTCGGCTGCGCCAACGGCACCGACGCGCTCATCCTGGCGCTGATGGCGCTGGGCGCCGGCCCCGGCGACGCGGTCTTCTGCCCGAGCTTCACCTTCGCCGCGACCGGCGAGGCGCCCATCCTGGTCGGCGCGACCCCGGTGTTCGTCGACATCCTGCCTGAGACCTACAACCTCGACCCGGCCCACCTCGACGCCGCCATCTCAGCGGTGAAGGCCAAGGGCGAGCTGGTCCCCAAGGCGGTGATCGCCGTCGACCTCTTCGGCCAGCCGGCGGACTATCCGGCCATCGCCGAGGTGACGAAGAAGCACGGCCTGAAGCTGATCTCCGACTCGGCGCAGGGCTTCGGCTGCAGCCTGATGGGCGAGCAGCCCCTGCACTGGGCCGACGTCACCACCACCAGTTTCTTCCCGGCCAAGCCGCTCGGCTGCTACGGCGACGGCGGCGCGGTGCTGACCGATGATCCGGCCCTCTACGAACTGCTCGACAGCCTGCACGTCCACGGCAAGGCCACGGCCAGCGACCTGGCCGGCCGCACCTTCGACCACGAGGCCAAGTACCTGAACATCCGCGTCGGCCTGAACAGCCGCCTCGACACGATCCAGGCCGCCGTCCTCCTGGAGAAGCTCAAGGTCTTCGAGGAGGAGATCATGCTCCGCCAGGCGGTCGCCGACCGCTACGCCGACGGCCTCTCGGATGTGGTGGCCACGCCTAAGGTGATCCACG
>DASPLZ010000172.1:0-8043 GCA_035627295.1 Phenylobacterium sp.
ACTCGAGACCCTGAAGGTGGGCGTCTCCACCGACGGCGCCGCCCAGTACGGCCCCGTCGTCAGCCAGGCGCACAAGGAGAAGATCGCCGGCTACATCCAGATGGGCGTCGACGAAGGCGCTGAGCTGGTGGTCGACGGCCGCGGCTTCGCCCTGCAGGGCTACGAGAAGGGCTTCTTCATCGGCCCGAGCCTGTTCGATCATGTGAAGCCGACCATGAAGACCTACCAAGAGGAGATCTTCGGGCCGGTCCTGCAGATGGTCCACGCTGAGAGCTTCGAGGAGGCCCTCGCCCTGCCGAGCGAGCACCAGTACGGCAACGGCGTCGCCATCTTCACCCGCAACGGCCGCGCCGCGCGGGATTTCGCCAGCCGCGTCAACGTCGGCATGGTGGGGATCAATGTGCCGATCCCGGTGCCGGTGGCCTATCACTCCTTCGGCGGCTGGAAGCGCTCGGCCTTCGGCGACGCCAACCAGCACGGCATGGAGGGCGTGCGGTTCTGGACCAAGGTCAAGACCGTCACCGCCCGCTGGCCGGAAGGCGAACCGCACGCCGACTCCTCCTTCGTCATCCCGACGATGCGGTAGGGGTCATGGATTTCGGCCTCTCCGAGGACCAGCGCGCGATCCAGGGCGCGGCGGAGGCGTTCGCGGCGGCCGAGCTCGCGCCCCATTCCGCCCGCTGGGACGCCGAGGCGCACTTCCCGGTCGATGTGCTGAGGAAGGCCGCGGAACTCGGTTTCGCCGGCGTCTATGTGCGCGAGGACGTCGGCGGGTCGGGACTCGGGCGGCTGGACGCCGCGCTGATCTTCGAGGCGCTGAGCTACGGCGACGTCTCCTCGGCGGCCTACCTCTCCATCCACAACATGGCCTCGTGGATGATCGACCGGTTCGGCTCCGACGAGCTGCGCCAGCGTTTCCTGCCGCGGCTGACGACCATGGAGCTGATCGCCTCCTACTGCCTGACCGAGCCCGGCGCGGGGTCGGACGCGGCCAGCCTCTCCACCCGCGCGGCGCGCGACGGCGACCATTACGTCCTGAACGGCGCCAAGGCCTTCATCTCCGGCGGCGGGGTGTCGGACGTCTATGTGGTCATGGCCCGGACCGGGGAGGGGGGCGCCAAGGGGGTCTCCACGTTCGTCGTCGAGAAGGGAACGCGCGGCCTCTCCTTCGGCCCCCAGGAGAAGAAGATGGGCTGGTCGAGCCAGCCGACCGCCCAGGTCAATTTCGACGACTGCCGTGTGCCGGCGCAGAACCGCGTCGGCGAGGAGGGCGAGGGCTTCAGGATCGCCATGGCGGGCCTCGACGGCGGGCGGCTGAACATCGCCGCCTGCTCGCTGGGCGGGGCGAGCTTCGCGCTGGATACCGCCAAGGCCTACATGGAGGGGCGCAAGCAGTTCGGCCGCGCGCTGAAGGACTTCCAGGCCCTGCAGTTCAAGCTGGCCGACATGGCCACCGAGCTGGAGGCCGCGCGGCTGATGGTCTGGCGCGGGGCGGCGGCGATGGACGCGGGCGACCCGCAGGCCACCCGGCTCTGCGCCATGGCCAAGCGCTTCGCCACCGACGCCGGCTTCGAGGTGGCCAACCAGGCGCTGCAGCTGCACGGCGGCTACGGCTATCTGAAGGACTACCCGCTGGAGCGCATCGTGCGCGACCTGCGCGTCCACCAGATCCTTGAGGGGACCAACGAGATCATGCGCGTGATCATCGCGCGCGAGCTGTTCCGCACATGACGGCATCGTGGTATTCTGACCATAATTGTGGTCAGACTTGGAAGGACTATGCGGGAGATCGGAATCCTCGACGCCAAGACCAACTTCTCCGCCCTGGTCTCCGAGATCGAGGCCGGCGGCGAGCCTGTGACAATCACCCGCCACGGCAAGCCGGTAGCACGGCTGTCGTCCGTGACCCCGCCCACTCGGCCTCGAAAGCTCTCGGCGGCGGAACTCTCGAAGCGTCTCAAGGCCTTTCGGGATCGGCAGGCGCCGGATCCGGAGTTCGACCGCTTAACGTGGGAAGATCTTAAGAAGATCGCCCGTGAGTGACTGGTTGGTGCTCGATGCGTCGGCTGCGACAGCTTGGCTCTTACCTTCGCAGACGACGGCCGCGGCGAGTACGCTGCTCGATCATCTGGACCAGTTCGCCTTGATCGCACCGGCGGTCTTCGGGTGGGAGATCGGCAACATCATCGTTCGCAGAGCGATGCGCGGCGGCGATTTCCGGTTGGAAGAAGCCCTGGAGCAAGTCCACAGCTTCCAGATCGAGATGCAACCGCCGATGACGATCGAGGAGGTTTGGGCGGCGACCTCCGGCGCCCTGGAGCGAGGCCTCAGCCTCTTCGATGTGGCCTATCTTGATCTGGCCCTGGAGCGGGGCGGGGCCCTGGCCAGCCGCGATCGCCAGCTGCTCGCCGCCGCCCGCCGTCTTGGCCTAGAGACCTTTGACCTCAATGACTGACGATGTCCTGACCCGCATCGAGGGCCGCGTCGGCCGCATCACCCTGAACCGGCCGGGCGCGCTGCACGCCCTCACCACCGCCATGTGCGCCGCGATGACCGAGGCGCTGGTGGCCTGGCGCACGGACCCGGCGGTGGAGCTGGTGCTCATTGACCATTCGGGCGAGCGCGGCTTCTGCGCCGGCGGCGACATCCGCATGCTGGCCGAGAGCGGGGCGCTGGACGGCAAGGCGGCGCGTCAATTCTTCCACACCGAGTACCGGCTGAACCACCTGCTCTTCGTCTACGACAAGCCGGTGGTGGCGGTGATGGACGGGGTCACCATGGGCGGCGGTGTCGGGCTCTCCGCGCCGGCGCGCTACCGCATCGCCACCGAGCGGACCACCTACGCCATGCCGGAGACCGGCATCGGCCTCTTCCCGGACGTCGGCGGCGGCTGGTTCCTGCCGCGCCTGCCGGGCCAGACGGGCGCCTGGCTCGCCACCACCGGCGCGCGGCTGAAGGCGGCCGACATGCTGCTGCTGGGCATAGCCACCGACTTCATGGAGAGCGCCCGCGTCGCCGACTTCAAGGACGCACTGATCGCCGACCCCGGCGCGGTCGAGACCCTGCTGACCGAATACGAAGCCGACGCCGGCCGCCCGCCGCTGGCCGAGCACCGCGACGCCATCGACCGCCTGTTCGACCACGGCCGGGCGGAGGACATCGTGGCGGCTCTGGAAGCCGACGGCGGCGACTGGGCCAGGGCGCAAGCGGCGACCCTGGCGACCAAGTCGCCGCAGACCATCAAGGTCGCCCTGCGCCAGCTGCGCACCGGGGCGACGCTCTCCGACTTCGCCGAGAACATGGCCATGGAGTACCGCATCGGCTCGCGCGTGGTGCGGATGGCCGACTTCCTGGAAGGCGTGCGCGCGGTGATCGTCGACAAGGACAACGCCCCCCGCTGGGACCCGCCGACCCTGGAGGCCGTCTCGACGCAGCGCCTCGACGACATCTTCGCCCACCTGCCGCCCGGCGAGGAATGGACGCCTCTGGAGATCAAGCCCGCATGACCAGGATCGCCTTCATCGGCCTCGGCAACATGGGGGCCGGCATGGCCGCCAACCAGGCGAAGGCGGGCGCCGCCGTCGCCGCCTTCGATCTCTCGGCGGACGCCCTGGCGAAGGCCAAGGCCGCCGGCTGCGCGCCGGCCGGCTCCGCCGCCGAGGCGGTGAAGGACGCCGAGGCCGTGATCACCATGCTGCCCGCCGGGCCGCATGTGCGCCAGGTCTACGCCGAGCAGATCCTGCCGAACGCCAAGGCGGGCGCCCTGCTGATCGACTGCTCGACCATCGACGTGGAGTCCGCCCGCGCCGTGGCCGGCGAGGCCAAGGCCGCCGGCTTCCGCTTCGCCGACGCCCCGGTGTCCGGCGGCACGGCGGCGGCCGAGGCCGGGACGCTCGCCTTCATGGTCGGCTGCGACGAGGCCGACTTCGCCGAGGTCGAGGCGGCGATCTCGCCCATGGCCCGGGTGGTGTTCCGCGCCGGCGACCACGGGGCGGGACAGGCCGCCAAGATCTGCAACAACATGGTGCTGGGCGTCTCGATGATCGGCGTCTGCGAGGCCCTGGCGCTTGCCGAGAAGCTGGGCCTCGACCCGGTGAAGTTCCACGAGATCGCTTCGCAGTCCTCCGGCCAGTGCTGGAGCCTGACCAGCTACTGCCCCTGGCCCGGGCCGGTGCCGGCGGCGCCCTCCAACCGCGGCTACGAAGGCGGCTTCTCGACCGCCATGATGCTGAAGGACCTCAAGCTCGCTCAGGAGGCCGCCGCCAAGGCCGGCGCGGCGACGCCGCTGGGCGCGGCGGCCGAGGGGCTCTACGCGATGCTAGCCGGCTTGGGGGCCGGCGGTCGCGACTTCTCGGTGATGCTCGAACTGCTGCGCGGCAAGGCGCCGTGAGCCACGCCGGGGCCGCCCGCCGTTGCGATCCCCTGCTGGCGGTCGACCGCGGCGCGCCTGCGCCGGCTACTGCGGCGCCGCGTAGGTGGGAGTCATCTGCTGGTAGCCGGCTGGCGGTTCGCCGCCTTCAGGACCCATGACGACGTTGCCCTGGCCGTCGGTGTAGGCCGTCGAGCCGTGAGGCGCGAAGGTCTGCACGCCCCCGCCGTTCACCGTCGTTCCTTCATAGATGTAGTCGTTGAACCGGCCCGTGTTGCGCTCGGCCGCCGCCTGGTTGTTCGCCCAGGCCTGGTTCTGGGCCGCATAGCTCTCCTGCCGCGCCTGGTGCGCAGCCTGGCCCGCGGCGGCCTGCGCATTGAGCCGCGCCATGTTGCCGGCGTGGTTGGCGTTCATCTGCGCCCGCCAGGCCTCCATCTGCGCCGCGCTCTGCGCCCCGGCCTGCATCACCTGGGCGCTTTCGGCATAGGCGGTCTGGATGCGTTGCGCCAAGCTGTTGTACGCCCCACAGGCCTGCTGATCGCCTGAGCGGCAGGCCTGCCCGGCCTGGGCCAGCTGCTGGCTGTGGCCGGGGAACTCGCCAAGGGACTGGCACGCCAGGGTGTTGCCGCTCTGGCACTGCTGTTGCCGAATGGCGTAGAGCCCTTGCAGCGCCTGCTGGGCCTGGGTCTCCGAAGCCTGTGGAGGGCCGCCTTGCGGTCCCTGCTGCGGACCGCCCCCGAACTGCTGGGCCACGCCCTGGAAGCCTCGCTGCGGGCCCCCCTGCGCCGTCCCCTGACCGCCGCCGTCGCTGCAGGCCGCCAGAGCCAGCAACAGACCGCCGACAACGAACCACCTCATGCCCCAATCCCCTGACCGCCCCCGGTCGCAAAAAACTAAGCGCCGGAGTCGCCGCCGAGTCCAGCCCGCCCGCAGGCGCCGTCGCCGGAGGCTCTTTCACCGCGCCCCCGAGCGCGCCGCCGACGGTCGCCCGCCGAACAACGTTGTGGGAAATCTGAAACGGCGCATAATCGCACCCGCTGCAGGTTTCGATTGGGGTGGTGGGATGACGCTCTTTGACGACCTGTGGGCCAATCACCCGGCCAATGAAACGCCCCCGGTTATTCAGCCGTGCATGACGAAGGGCGTGTCGAACCACGACAATCAATGCGTCATTCGGCTCGGCATCGCGATGACCAGGTCGGGCATCAGCCTGGCGTCGTACAGGGGCGCCTTCTGCTGGGACAACCATGGAAGGTCGCACCCGCTGCGGGTCGAACAGATGAAGGATTGGCTGAATTCCGACAACGCGCGTTTTGTGGGAACCGCCGACATCTCCAGGCGTGTCAGAGGCCGACAGAAAAGCTACCAGCACTACGCTACGCATCGCGGGATCATCGCGTGGCGCAACTTCCATGGGCGTGGAAATCAGGGCGATCACATCGACCTCTGGAACGGCGAGACCATGGCGTATGGGGCCAACGACTATTTCGAGCGTTCCGAGGAGATCTGGCATTGGCGGATGGACTGACCTTTCGCGCAGCCTGCCTCGCCGCCTTCGCCTGCCTCGCCTTTCCGCCCAACGCAGCAGCGGGAGATGGTCTGAACCGAGGCGAGGCCCGCTCATCCTCGCCTGACGCCGGAACGGCCCCGGAATACGTCGTCGCCGGTCAGGTCCTGCGCCTGGTAGTCCGGAAGGACGGATGTGCGATCGAGCACGTGAAATCGGCGCGAGCGGGTCCAGGCGCCTCGCCGGGGCGAGCGCTTGATCTCGACCTGCGCCCGCCCTGTCACGTCCTGACCTGGCGCCAGCGGCCCCCGGCGACAGCGGCGGAGCGGGAAGGGACGCCGGTCGGCGGGCCCGGCGATGCGGCGGGTTGGCGCTACCCGGGCAAGGGCGTCGTTGTCGCGGTGATCGGCGACCCGCCGCCGAAGCGGCTGCGCGCGGGCGCCACATACAGATTGCGACGCGACCAGGGGCTGCATTGCGCGTCGAGCATCCGCGGCGTGCTCGTCGGCGAGGGGGAGATCCAGCTCTCCAAGAAGCGCGAGCACGTCGGGATCTTCTGCGCGGAGACCGGACTAGACGAAAAGGACTACTGGCTCCTCGCGCACCCATAGGTTGACCGAGAGCCGGAGCGCATGCTCGACGGCGCGCCAAGCGGCGGACGTTTCGAAGGATCTACGGCGGAAGTATCCGGTCCGAGTTGATGCCGGAAGGAATGGTGGGTGTACAAGGATTCGAACCTTGGACCCGCTGATTAAGAGTCAGCTGCTCTACCAACTGAGCTATACACCCGTTCGCGGCGGGCTCCTGCGAAGGGGCCGTCGGCGAGGGCGCGGAACATAGGGATTTTCGGCCTCTTGGCAAGGCGGCGTTTGGGGGCGGTGTGGCGCGGCGTGATCTGACCGGGGCGGTGGACTTCGCCTATCTCGAAAACTTCGCCGCGGGCGACGCGCAGGTGGTCGAGGAAGTGCTCGAGCTCTTCCGCGAACAGGCGGCGATCTGGCGGCCCCTGCTGGACGTGCAGGTCGAGGGCTGGCGCGACGCGGTGCACACCCTGAAGGGCTCCTCGCGCGGGGTCGGCGCCTTTGCGCTCGGCGAGGCCTGCGCCATGGCCGAGCTGCATGGCGAACGGCGGCTGCCGGCGGTGCTGGACGAGCTGGACCGGGCCCTGGCCGACATCGCCGCCTGGCTGCACGAGCAGGCGCTGCAGTCGCTGAAGACGCCGCGCAGCTAGATTCCCGCGCCGGCGTCCATGGTCCGCAGCGCCGCCTCGTGGGCCTCGGCCTCGGCGGTGATCCAGGCGATGAAGGCCTTCACCTGCGGCAGGCGGCCCTTCGGCTTGGGATGCACGAGGTGGTAGGCGAAATCCACCACCGTCTCGTCGGTGAACGGCATCACCAGGCGGCCGGCGTCGAGGTCAGCCTGGGCCAGGGTGCGCTTGGCCAGCGCCACGCCGCGGCCGTTGACGGCGGCCTCGATCACCAGGCTCGACTGGTTGAAGCGCGGGCCGCGACCGCCCTCGATGCCCTTCAGCCCGCGGGCGGCCAGCCACATCGGCCAGTCGGGGCAGCTGTCGTCGGCGTCCGAGGAGCCGTCGTGCAGCAGCACGTGGCGGGCGAGGTCGGCCGGGGAGGCGAGGGGGTTCTCCTCCAGCAGGGCCGGGCTCACCACCGGCGCGACGCTCTCGCCCAGCAGGCGGATCACCTCCAGGCCCGGATAGCGGCCGGGGCCGTAGCGGACCGCCAAGTCGACATCGCCGGCCGAGAGGTCGATCACCTCCATGCCGGCCGAGAGCCAGACATCGACCTGCGGGTGCGCGGCCTCGAACCGGCCGAGGCGCGGCACCAGCCACTTGGCCGCGAAGGAAGGGGCGGCGGTGATGGTCAGCCGGCGGCCGTCGACCGCGGCGGTGAGCACGCTCGCGGCCTCGGCCAGACGATCGAAGGCCTCGCGCAGCGCGGGCAGGGCGGTCTGGGCCGCGTCGGTGAGCAGAAGGCCCTTGGGCGTGCGCTTGAAGAGCGCGGCGCCGACGTAGTCCTCCAGGTTCTGGATCTGCTGGCTGACGGCGCCGGGGGTGACCGAAAGCTCGTCGGCGGCGCGGGAGAAATTCAGGTGGCGCGCCGCGGCCTCGAAGGCGCGCAGCGCGTTCAGCGGCGGCAGGCGGCGGCGT
>DASPLZ010000173.1:0-4308 GCA_035627295.1 Phenylobacterium sp.
GCTGGGCGCGGCCGTGGTGGCGGCCAGCGGCCTCTACATCCTCTACCGCGAGACCCGCCGCCTGCGCGTCTGACGGAACCGGGACGCGCCCGCGTCCGCTTGGCGAGGATGTACCTGATCGCCTTCGCCACCGACTACGACGGCACCCTCGCCCACCACGGCCAGGTGGACGAGCCGACCCTGCAGGCCCTCGAACGGCTGAAGGCCAGCGGCCGCAAGCTGCTGATGGTCACCGGCCGCGAGCTGCCGGACCTGAAGCGGGTGTTCGACCGGCTCGACCTCTTCGACCTGGTGGTCGCCGAGAACGGCGCGCTGCTCTATTTCCCGGACACCCGTGAGGAGCGGCCGATTGCCGAGCCGCCGCCGCAGGCGCTGGTCGAGGCGCTGAAGGCCAGGAACGTCTCGCCGCTCTCGGTCGGGCGCGGCATCGTCGCCACCTGGGAGCCCAACGAGGGCGCGGTGCTGGAGGCGATCCGCGACCTTGGCCTGGAGTGGCAGATCATCTTCAACAAGGGCGCGGTGATGGTGCTGCCGCCGGGGGTCAACAAGGCGACCGGCCTGGCGGCGGGCCTCGAGGCGCTGGCGCTGTCGCCGCTCAATGTCCTGGCCATCGGCGACGCGGAGAACGACCACGCCTTCCTCACCGCCAGCGGCTGCGCCGTGGCCGTCGCCAATGCGCTGGACGCTGTGAAGGAGACCGCCGACCTGGTCACCCAGGCCGACCACGGCGCCGGCGTCGCCGAGGCCATCGACGCGCTGATCGCCGACGAGTCCGCGCCCACCGCCAAGGCCGCCGCCCGCCGCGCGATCGCGCTTGGCGGCGACCCGGACGCGAGCCTGCGCCCCGACCAGGGCGGGGTGCTGATCGCCGGCTCGTCCGGCATCGGCAAGTCGACCCTGGCCACGGCGCTGATCGAGAAGCTGGCCGCCCAGGGCTTCCAGGTCGCCGTGCTCGATCCGGAGGGCGACTACGCCGAGCTGGCGGACGCGGTGGTCCTCGGCGACGGGCGCCATCCCCCGGTGGCGGAGGAGGCGCTGAACCTCCTCGCACGGCCGGACGACACCCCGGTGGCGGTCAACATGCTGGCGCTGCCGGTGCGCGAGCGGCCGGCGTTCTTCGCGGGGCTATTGACCAAGCTCTGCGAGCTGCGCAGCCGCACCGCCCGGCCGCACTGGCTGGTGATCGATGAGGCGCACCACATGCTGCCGGCGAGGGACGAGACCGGCGGGTTCCTGCTGCCGGCCAGCCTGTCGGCGACGATCTTCGTCACCGTCCATCCCGACGCGATGAGCCGCGCCGCGCTGGAGGGCGTGCAGACGGTCATCGCCGTCGGCCCCAAGGCGGGCGAGGTGATTGGAAGCTTCTGCCAGGCGGTGGGCGCGGCGGCGCCTGCCCTGCCGCCGGGCGGCGAGGAGGACCAGGTCCTCTACTGGGACCGCGCCTCGCCCGGTCCGCCCCGCTGGGTCGATGTCGACAGGCCCCGGCAGGCGCACCAGCGCCATACCCGCAAGTACGCCGAGGGCGAGCTCGGGGAAGACAAGAGCTTCTATTTCCGCGGGCCGGACGGCGCCCTGAACCTGCGCGCCCACAATCTGATGATCTTCCTGCAGATGGCCGAGGGCGTCGACGACGCCACCTGGCTGCATCACCTGAAGCAGGGCGACTACGCCCGCTGGTTCCGCGAGGCGATCAAGGACGACGACCTCGCCGACGAGGCCGAGGCGATCCAGGACGGCGCCGATCCGAAGGCCACGCGCGCAGCGATGCGCGAGATGGTGGAGCGGCGCTATACTGCGCCCGCCGAGGCGTAGACCTACGCCCGCGGGGAGGGTTGTCGTGACGCCCAGGAGACGACTTCAGATCTGGGCTGGATGCCTGGTGGTGTCCGCGACGGGGCTCGGCCTGGGCGCCGTCACCGTCCACCAGATGCTGGGCGGGCTCATCAGGGTCGGACGCCGTTACAACCGCGTCGAAATCTCCCTGGACGAAGCCCCGATCCTCTTCTGGTCGTTCGGCCTTTCGGTGCTGCTGTTCTGCCTGGCGCTGGTGATGCTGGCGCTGTGGCTGACCTGGCATGCGCTGCGCCGGGAACGGAAGCCGGATGGGTTCCTCAGCCGGCGGGAGGAACTCGGCCAATCTGTACGCAAGGTCCTGGAACGGCGGCCGAGGCCCTAGCCGGTCATCCGCAGCGGCTGGGCGTTCCACTCCTCGCGCAGCACATCCACCGGCGCGGGCTTGCCGAAGAGGTAGCCCTGCATCGAGTGCACCCCGGCGATCTTCAGGAATTTCTTCTGCACCTCGGTCTCGACGCCCTCGGCGACCACCTTCATGCCGAGCGCGCGGGCCATGCCGGCGACGGCGTGGATCAGGGCGGCGGACTGCACGTCCTCGTGGCAGTGATCGATGAAGCTCTTGTCGATCTTCAGCTTGTCGAACGGGAAGCGGCGCAGGTGGCTGAGGCTGGAGTAGCCGACGCCGAAGTCGTCCAGCGCCACCTTCAGGCCGAGGGTGTGCAGCTGCTTCATGGTCCGGGTGATCTGCTCCTCCTCGCCGAGCACGGCGGTCTCGGTGACCTCCACCTCCAGGCGCTTGGCCGGGAAGCCGGCCTTCTGGATCAGAGCGTCTAGGTCGTGGGCGAAGCTGGGGTCGGCGAACTCCACGGCCGAGGCGTTGAAGCTGACCACCAGTCCGTCGAGGTCGGCGGTCTCGGCCATCAGCCGCTGCAGCACCCAGCGGGTGATCGGCCGGATCAGGCCGTGCTGTTCGGCCAGCGGGATGAAGTCGGCCGGGCTGACGAAGCCGCGGGTCGGGCTCTTCCAGCGGATCAGCGCCTCGCAGCCGATGATCTGGGCCCCGTCGCGGTCCATCTGCTTCTGGTAGACGAGGCTGAGCTCGTCGCGATCGATGGCCGCCTTCAGGTCGTCGAGCAGGCTGCGGATGTCTGGATCGACGGGCGGCGCCGACGGCGGTGCGACGGGCTGGCTCGCCGCACCGCCGTCCAGCTCCACGAGGGTCGCCTTCAGGACATCGGCGAGTTCGAGGATCGCCTTGCGGTCCACCACCTCGGCGCGGCCGTCGGCCTCGATGCGGGCGGCGAGGTCGGCGACGGCGCGCGCGCCGACGTTGAGGCTCATCGACTTCAGGGCGTGGGCGGCGCGGGCGGCCTCGGCCGGATCGTCGGCGGCTTCGGCCAGCCGCTTCACCGCCTCGGGCGCATGCCGGCGGTAGAGGTTCAGCACCCGCTCGACGAACTCGGCGCGGCCGCCGGCGGCCATGCGGCGCAGGTCGTCGGTGACCTGGGGGTCCAAGAGGCTCCCCTCGATGGCGGGCGGCGCGGAGACCGGCGTGGGCTCTGGTTGGACGACGGCGGGCGCGGCGCCGGGGTCGCTCGGCGCCATGTACTCGCCGAGGGTGCGGGCGAGGGCGGCCAGGGTGAAGGGCTTGTGCAGCACCCCGTCCATGCCGCACTCGCGCCAGGCCTCGGCGGCCGAGCCGACCACATGGGCGGTGAGGGCGACGATGGGCGTACGTTCGACGCCTTCGATCTCCTGGCGGCGCCTGATCTCGGCGGTAGCCTCGTAGCCGTCCATCTCCGGCATGGAGCCGTCCATCAGGACGAGGTCGAAGCGTTCGGCCATCACCGCATCCAGCGCCTGCTTGCCGTCGAAGGCGACCTTGGACTCCACGCCGAGCCGGGAGAGGGCCTCGATGGCGACCTCGCGGTTCACGGCGCTGTCATCGGCCACCAGCACGCGGCGGCCGTGGAACATGTCGCTCGGGGCGGCCTCGCCTCCGCGCTTGCCGACGGCGGCCTCGGACAGCGGCCTGCCCGCCAGGTGCTGGCGGAGCAACGCCTCCAGCTCGCAGCGGCGCAGCGGCTGGACCAGCACGGCCTGGGCGCGGCCGGCCTTCTGCAGGGCGGCCGGGGCGTCGTCGCCGTATTCGCCGAGGCAGACGACGGGCGTGGCCACCTCGCCCATCTCCTCGATGGCGGCGGGTTCGGCGACGATCAGGCCGCAGGTCTCCGACGGCGCGCCCGCCAGCGGCTCCACCGTCAGGCCGGAAGCCTTGAGGTAGCGGGTGACGGCGTGGCGGGTGGCCACCCCCTCGTGGCCGACCGCGACCAGCTCCTCGCGGGCGGAAAGGTCCGGCCAGGGCTCGGCGGCCTCCAGCACGGTCACCGGAATCTCGAAGGCGAAGGTGGAGCCCTTGCCGAGCTCGCTCTTCAGGATGAAGCGCCCGCCCATGGCCTCGACCAGGCGCTTGCAGATGGCCAGGCCCAGGCCCGTCCCGCCGAACTTGCGGGT
>DASPLZ010000174.1:0-5602 GCA_035627295.1 Phenylobacterium sp.
ATCGAGTTCGAGCCGGTGCTGCTGAAGGACCTCACCGAGACCCTGCTGACGCTGGACTGCGACATCGTCTTCGCCCCCGCGGGGCCGGCCGGGCGCATGGCCCTGCCCGTGCCCTCCAGGCGCAAGTCGCCGCACGGCGCCCTCCTGCACCTGACGGGCGGCGAGTTCGGCATCGGCATCGCCGCGCGGGGCGGCCGCTTCACGGCGGTGAGCCTGGCCAGCGGCCATATCGCCGAGCGCTACGACCTGGCCTTCGACAGCTGGTCGCTCACCCTCAGGCGCGGAAACCTGGAGACATCGATGGGCGTCTATGAGCCGGAAACCCGGCGTCTCGCCCGCCTCGCCGGCTAGCGCGCATCCTTCAGATAGATCACGTCCGGCCGACCGGACGAGATGATATGGCCGAGGAGGAAGCCCGCGAAGGCCGCTAGGCCGAGCGCCACATAGGGCTTCTCGCGCATCATGGCGTCGGCTTCGGTGAAGCGCACCTTCGCCTTCTCGCGCACGTCCGAGTAGGTCTCCTGGGCGCGGGCGAACACCTTCTCGGCGGTCTCGGCGATGTGCAGCGAACCGCCGTTGGCGGGGTCGCGCGCGGTCTCGCCGGTGTAGTTGTCGGTCATAGCCTGCCTCCTGACACTGTCGGGACGCCAACGGCGAGCGCCGCCTGGGGTTCCGCTAAGGGCCCGGCGCAGCGGGAGAAAACCGGACGGCGCTTCCAGACCGGGGGCGCGCTGGCGCCTACCGGGGCATGCGTCCGAACCGGCCCGGTTCGCGCCCACCTCGTCGTCCCGAGGCGGCCGAGGGCCGTCTTTGAGGACGCAACGGCCGCTCGGGAACTCTGAGCCGGCCTCGCCGGCCCGCCCACGTCCCGCTTGACGCGACGCAAGCTCGAACACCCGTTTGCAACGGCGAGAATACCCGCTAATCGAACCGCGCCATGTCCAGCGCCATCGACACCGCCGACGATCAACTGATCACCCTGACCCCCGACAAGCGCGTCTCGGCGCGCGAGGTGTTCGGGATCGATTCCGACCTCATGGTTCCGGCGTTCACGCACCGCGACAGCCACGTGCCGGACGTCGACGCCGCCTACAAGTTCGACCCGGAGACCACCAAGGCCATCTGCGCGGGCTTCGCCTTCGACCGGCGGGTGATGGTCCAGGGCTATCACGGCACCGGCAAGTCGACGCACATCGAACAGGTGGCCGCGCGCCTCAACTGGCCGCTGATCCGCGTCAACCTCGATAGCCACGTCAGCCGGATCGACCTCGTCGGCAAGGACGCTATCGTCCTGAAGGACGGCAAGCAGGTCACCGAGTTCCGCGAAGGCATGCTGCCCTGGGCCATCCAGCGGCCGATCGCGCTCGTCTTCGACGAATACGACGCCGGCCGCCCGGATGTGATGTTCGTAATCCAGCGCGTGCTGGAGGCGCAGGGCAAGCTGACCCTGCTCGACCAGAACCGGGTGATCCGGCCGAATGGCTTCTTCCGCCTGTTCTCGACCACCAACACCATCGGCCTGGGCGACACCACCGGCCTCTACCACGGCACCCAGCAGATCAATCAGGGCCAGATGGACCGCTGGTCGATCGTCACCACGCTCAACTACCTGGCGCACGACGTCGAGGCCGAGATCGTGCTGGCCAAGGCGCCGGCCTACAACTCCGCCGAGGGCAAGCGCACCATCGCCGCCATGGTCCGCGTGGCCGACATGACCCGCAACGCCTTCATGAACGGCGACATCTCCACGGTCATGAGCCCGCGGACGGTGATCACCTGGGCGCAGAACGCCGAGATCTTCGGCGGCGACATCGCCTTCGCCTTCCGCCTGACGTTCCTGAACAAGTGCGACGAGCTGGAGCGCGGCACTGTCGCCGAGTTCTTCCAGCGCGCCTTCGGCCAGGACCTGCCGGAAAGCACGGCGCGGGTGCGCGTGGCCTGATGCGGAAAGGGGCGGCGCTTTTCCTCGCCGCCCTGATCGCCGCCGCGCCGCTGACCGCCGCAGCGCAGGACCAGGCCGACTGCAAGTTCCAGGACGCCGACGCCGACTGGGCGACCGAGGCCATGCAGGCCTGGGCGATCGCGCGGGACGACTTGCTGAAGGTCCCCGAAGCCGAAACGCCCGCCCGACTGATTCTCTACGACGCCGCCTGCACCTTCACCGTCGACGCCGACCCGTGGCGCGCGGCCGCGCACGGCGGCGAGATCGAGACCCCGGACGGCGGCAAGCTGCCGGCCAAGGTCGCGTCCTTCGCCGCAGCCTTCGGCGAAGGCCAGCCGTTCCTGGTCATGGCGCTCCCCTCCATCTGGGAGGCGCAGGGCGTCAAGAGCGACCTCGGCCTTCCCACGATGCTGACCGGCGTCTTCCTGCATGAGATGACGCACACCCGGCAGATGACGGGCCTCTACCCGCGCATCGGCGCCTTCCAGAAGGCTTACGGCGGCAGCGACTTCGACGACGACATCGTCCAGACCCGCTTCGAGGCGAACGCCGCCTTCAAGGCCGGCATCGACGCCGAGCGCGACCTGCTCTACCGCGCCGCCGCGGCCGCGACGGACGCCGAGGCCAGGGCTCTGGCCCGCCAGGCCCACGCGCGCATCGCCGCCCGCCGCGCCAAGTGGTTCACCGGCAAGGACGCCATGTTCGCCGAGGCGGAAGACACCTTCCTGACCCTGGAGGGCTCCGGCCAGTGGGTCGCCTACGCCTGGCTCACAAAGCACCCGCTGGGCGCCGAAATCGAACCCGCCACGGCCCTGACCGCCTTCCGCCGCGGCGGCCGGAAGTGGTCGCAGGACGAGGGCCTGGCGCTCTTCCTGGTGATCGACCGGCTGGTCCCGGACTGGCAGGCCCGGGTGTTCTCGGACGAGCCGGCGAGCGCGCTGCAACTGCTGGCCGAAGCTACCCGCTGAGCAGCCCGACCGTCAGCGGGTCCTCGGCGCCCTGGTAGTAGCGGTCCAGCGCCTCGCGGAACTCGCCTCCGTCGCCGCCGGCCGCCCGCGCGAACAGGGTCATGGACGAGCGCAGCTTCAGATCGTCCGGGCTGCCGAAGATGTCGAAGGCCGAGCGTCCCTCGATCGCGTTCACCAGCCGGGTCGCCGCCCGCAGCCGCGGCCCCAGCAGCGGGTGGGCGAGAAAGGCCCTGGCCTCCTCCAGCGACTCCAGGCCGAAGTGTTTGGCGGTGGGGCTGCGGCCCAGCGCCGCCAGCTGCGGGAAGACGAACCACATCCAGTGGCTGGTCTTGCGCCCGGCCTCCAGCTCGGCGCGCACGCTGGCCCACACCGGCGCCTGGGCCTCGACAAACCGCTGGAAGGGATCGCTCATCTGCTGATCAACGCGCAGGCGCCGGCCCGGTGGCAAGCCGTCCGGGCGAGCCGATGCCCCGCCAGATGCGCCCGCCGCCGCGATGCCGCGTTGACTCGCTCCGCCGGTTCGGAGAGGTTCGCGCCGACTCTCGCGGGAGAGGCCGGGGCTCAGCCCCCGGCGCCGAAGGCGCAACCGCCCCGGAAACGCTCAGGCAAAAGGACCGCGCAGGGCTGATGAACGCTGGAAAGCGGCCGCCGCAAGCGGCCCGCCGAAGGAGCTAAGGCTGCGCCGTCCGCGCCGCTGAAATCTCTCAGGCCCAAGGACAGCGGGGGCGCGCGATCCGACCCTTGCCCGGCGGATGGCGCCGGATCGTCAGCCGGAGTCGCACGTGCCTGATCTGAAGAAGACCCCGCTCTACGACGCTCACGTGGCGGCGGGCGCCCGCATGGTCGAGTTCGCCGGCTATTCCATGCCCGTGCAGTACCGCGAGGGCGTGCTGAAGGAACACCTCTGGACCCGCGAGCACGCCGGCCTGTTCGACGTCTCGCACATGGGCCAGGCCCGCCTGCGGGGAGTCGCGCCGCAGGCGGCGTTCGAGGAGATGACGCCCGCCGACGTCATCGGCCTGAAGAGGGGCAAGCAGCGCTACGGCGTGCTGCTGAACCATAAGGGCGGGATCATCGACGACCTGATGTTCGCCCGGCCGGACGACGACGGCCTCTTCGTGGTGGTCAACGGCGCCTGCAAGGAAGGCGACTTCAAGGTCATCGACAACGAGCTCGCCGGCCAGGTGAGCATCCAGCGCCTGGAGGACCGCGCTCTCCTGGCCCTGCAAGGCCCCGAGGCCGCCGCCGTGCTGGCACAGCACGCGCCGGACGCCGCGAAGATGGTGTTCATGGACTCGGCCATCGTGCCGATGTTCGGCGTCAGCGTCATCGTCTCGCGCTCCGGCTACACCGGCGAGGACGGCTACGAGATCTCCGTTCCCGCCGAGGCGGCGACCGCCGTCTGGGACGCCCTCCTCGCCGACGAACGCGTGAAGCCCATCGGCCTCGGCGCCCGCGATTCCCTGCGCCTGGAGGCCGGCCTGCCGCTCTACGGCCACGACCTCGACGAGACCGTCAGCCCCATTGAGGCCGGCCTCGCCTTCGCCGTCGCCAAGGGCCGCCGTGAGGCCCGCGACTTCCCGGGGTCGGCCCGCATCGCAAGGGAGCTGGCCGAAGGCCCGAGCCGCATCCGTGTCGGCCTGAAGGTCGACGGCGCCCCGGCCCGCGAGGGCGCCGAGATCGCCGATGAAGCCGGCCAGGTGGTCGGCGTCGTCACCTCCGGCGGCTTCTCGCCGACCCTCGGCCATCCCATCGCGCTGGGCTTCGTCCCGCCCGCCCTGGCCCAGGTCGGCCAGCGCCTCGCCGTTATCGTCCGCGGACGCACCCAGCCGGCCGAGGTCGTCCCCACCCCCTTCGTCCCCCATCGCTACGTCCGCAAAGCGCGAGGAGCCGCCTGATGCGTTTCACCAAGGATCACGAGTGGGTCGCCCTCGACGGCGACATCGCCACCGTCGGCATCACCGCCTACGCCGCCGAACAGCTGGGCGACGTGGTGTTCGTCGAGGTCCCCGACATCGGCAAGGCCGTGAAGAAGGGCGAGGGCCTGGCCGTGGTCGAGAGCGTCAAGGCCGCCTCCGACGTCTACGCCCCCATCGCCGGCGAGGTGGTGGAGGCCAACGGCGGCCTCGCCGACTCCCCCGAGACGGTCAACGCCGAGCCGGAAGCCGCCGGCTGGTTCGCCAGGCTGAAGGTCGCCGATCCGGCCGAGTACGAGGCCCTGATGGACCGCGACGCCTACGAGAAATTCCTGCAGACCCTCTAGCTCAGAGTGTCGTCCCGGACGCGCGCCAGCGCGATCCGGGACCCAGGAGCCGCGAGCGCCGAGTGCGCCGCCCCTGGGTCCCGGCTCTCCGCTTCGCTCCGGCCGGGATGACACGGAATTGTGTGACCCAAGAATGCGCTACCTTCCCCTGACCCCCGCCGACCGCGCCGAGATGCTGGGCGTCATAGGCGCCGCGACCATCGACGACCTCTTCGTCGACGTCCCCGCGTCCGCGCGCCGCAAAGACCTCATCGACCTGCCGCTGCACGCCGGCGAGCTGGAGGTGGAGCGCGAGCTTTCGCGCCTGGCCGCGAAGAACCGCGCCGCCGGCGCCGGCCCCTTCTTCCTCGGCGCGGGGGCCTATCGCCACCACGTGCCGGCGAGCGTCGACCACCTCATCCAGCGCTCGGAGTTCCTCACCAGCTACAC
>DASPLZ010000175.1:0-2655 GCA_035627295.1 Phenylobacterium sp.
CCGAGGTGCCGATCACCGTGCTGATGAAGAAGGACACGCCCGTCGACGGCACCGCGCCGCTGATGGTCTACGGCTACGGCTCCTACGGCATCCCGATGGAGCCGAACTTCGCCACCAACCCGTTCAGCCTGGTCAACCGCGGCTGGATCTGGGCGACGGCGCACATCCGCGGCGGCTCCGAGAAGGGCTGGGGCTGGTTCCTGGACGGGCGCGGCTTCAAGAAGAAGAACACCTTCACCGACTTCGTGGACTGCACGAACCACCTGCTGGCGGAAGGTTATGGCGCGAAGGACAAGGTGGTGGCCTACGGCGGCTCGGCCGGCGGCCTTCTGGTCGGCGCGGTGGCGAACCTCGCGCCGGAGACCTACGCCGGGATCATCGCGGCGGTGCCGTTCGTGGATGCTCTGAACACCATGAGCGATGTCAGCCTGCCGCTGACGCCGCCGGAGTGGCCGGAGTGGGGCAATCCGCTGAAGGACGAGAAGGCCTACGACTACATCGCCAGCTACAGCCCCTACGACAATGTCGGCAAGAAGCCCTATCCGGCGATCCTGGCGACCTGCGGCCTCTCCGACCCGCGGGTGACCTACTGGGAGGCGGAGAAGTGGGTGGCCAAGCTGCGCGAACACACCACCAGCGGCGACCCGATCCTCCTGAAGTGCAACATGGAGGCCGGCCACGGCGCCGCCTCGGGGCGCTTCGACTACCTGAAGGAGATCGCCCTCGACTACGCCTTCGCGGTCTGGGCGACGAACCGCGGATGGCTGCGGCAATGACTCCCTCCCCCTCGTGGGGAGGGTGGATCGGCGCGCAGCGCCGAGACGGGTGGGGGCTACGGTCCCTCGGCGTTTCGGCGGCGAGTCGGCAAGACCCCCGCCCGAGCCGCGTCGCGGCCCACCCTCCCCACAAGGGGGAGGGAGAATGACCATGCTGATCCGCCCTTCCACCCCTGCCGACGTCGAAGCCATCGCCGCCATCTACGGCCACCACGTGCTGACCGGCTTCGGCTCGTTCGAGGAAGAGCCGCCGAGCATCGAGGACATGGCCTCCCGTCGCGAGGCGGTGGTGTCGCGCGGCCTGCCCTGGCTGGTCGCGGAGGACGCCGGCCGGGTGCTGGGCTACGCCTACGCCGGGCCGTTCCGGCCGCGGGCCGCCTATCGCTACACCGTCGAGGACAGCGTCTATGTGGCGCCCGACGCCCAGGGGCGCGGGGCCGGGCGGGCGCTGCTCACCGAACTGATCGCCGTCTGCGAAACGCAGGGCCTGCGCCAAATGGTGGCGGTGATCGGCGACAGCGGCAACGCCGGCTCCATCGCCCTGCACCGGGCGCTGGGCTTCACCGACATCGGCGTCGGCCAGGGCTTCGGCTTCAAGCACGGCCGCTGGGTGGACATCGTCTGGATGCAGCGGGCGCTGAACGGCGGAACCACCTCCCTCCCGGCTTGACCGCAACCAACGGGTGCGTGTCTCCCGCGAGCGGCGCCTTGGTTCGGGTCATCGCGAAAAATACAACCGCTCCCGCAACAGGCGAATTGGGGTTGCGCCTCACACCGCTGGCTTCGGCGTTCGATCCCAAACCTGATCATCGGGCGCTGTAAACAAACAAGAAATACTGTCATTTACGATCCCTCTGATTTCGTTAAGAATTTCCCGTGGAGCAATACTTCATTAACCTATAAGAAAATTTTAGCTATATTTTCTTGCTCAGGTTGTGCATCCAAATAATACCTGCGGTTGTTTGCACCCTCGGGATTGAATTCCTGGAGGAAACGAAATGGCGACAACCCCAGACCCCGGCGCCTCCGTGCCGGGCGGCGCCGGCCCCTCGGCTTCGACCGGCCCGACGGACAAGCAGATCACCACGCAGTACAGCCTGCTCGGCGGGCTTCTCGGCGGGATCACCGGCGGGTCGAGCGGCGGATTGGTGAACCTCGGCGGCCTGCTCGGCGGAAGCCCGACGCAGGGCGGCGCCACGCCGCAGATCGGCGTCGACGTCGACCTTGACGGCGAGGTGGATGGCTCGATCGACATCCTGACGGCGGAGGGCGAACTGGTCGATCTCGACATGGGCCTCCTGGAAGGCGTGGGCGACGAGGACGGCCTTGCCGCCATCGACGTCAACCTGGACGGCACGACCGATGCGCTAATCGCCATCGGAGGCGGCGCCGGCGGCGATCCGCAACCCGGCGACCGGGTGAACGTCGACATCGACCTGGACGGGATCATCGACGGCGTCGTGGAGATCGACGAGGACGGCGAGCTGCTGCAGAGCGACCTCGACCTCCTGGGCGATCTCGACGACGGGGTCGTCGGGATCGACATCGACCTCGACGGCATGGTGGACGGCGTGGTCGACATCGGCGGCGACGACGGCCCGCGGCCGGGCGGGGTGGTGAACGTCGACCTCGATCTGGATGGGGTGATCGACGGCGAGGTGGGGATCGACGAGGACGGCGAGTTGATCCAGTCGGACCTCGATCTGCTCGGCGACCTCGGCGACGGGCTCATCGGCATCGACCTCGATCTGGATGAGGTCATCGATGTGCTCGTCGACCTTGGCGACGAAGGCGGCGGCGGGACTGGCGGCGGCGGGACTGGCGGCGGTGGCGGTACAGGCGGTGGTTCCGGCGACGGCGGCGATTCCGACGGCGTCGT
>DASPLZ010000176.1:0-2442 GCA_035627295.1 Phenylobacterium sp.
GCTGGTCCATTTCGATGATGTGGTCCTGGTAAGCCATGGGTACGGGTCCGTCTTTACAAAAGTGGGGTCGCCGCTGTGACAACCGGTTGGCGGCTCCTAAACGCCTCTTTTGCTTGGAGGGAAACCCCACGGCCGGCCTCAAAAGGACACCGTGTCACAGTCGCACCTTGTAAATTCTGTAAATTTATGACAACTCGACAGGATGCCCGCCGCCGTCTCCACCGACCGCAAGCTCTTCCTCGGCGCGCGCCTGAAGCGCCTCAGGCGCGAGCTCGGCATCACCCAGACGCGGATGGCCGAGGACCTCGGGGTCTCGCCCAGCTACCTGAACCTTCTGGAGCGCAACCAGCGCCCCGTCACCGCCCAGGTGCTGCTGCGACTGGCCGAGGCCTATGACCTCGACCTGAAGACCCTCTCCAGCGATCCGGACGGCGGCGCGGCCTCGGGGCTCGGCGAGGTCTTCGCAGACCAGCTGTTCCGCGACCTCGGCCTGCCGCGCCACGAGATCGCCGAGATGGCCGAGAGCGCGCCCGGCGTCGCCGAGGCGGTGGTGCGCCTCTACCGCGCCTATCTCGACCAGCGGCGGATGACGGAGCTGGGCGCCTTCGACCGGCCCGAGGAATCCGGCGCCCTGGCCGCCGTCACCCCGTCCGACTGGGTGCGCGATTTCATCCAGGCCCAGCGCAACTACTTCGCCGAACTGGAGGACGCCGCCGACCTGCTGCACGGCGAGCTGAACCCGGAGCCCCAGGCCTTCGCCCAGGCCGCCCGCGAGCGGCTGCAATCCAGGCACGGCATCCAGACCCGCACCGTGCCGCTGGACGTGCTGCCGGAATCCATCCGCCGCTACGACCATCACCGCCGCCGGCTGATGCTGTCGGAGGTGCTGACCAGCGCCGGCCGCGCCTTCTCCCTGGCCTATCAGCTGGCCCTCACCGAATACGGCCAGATGCTGGACGCTGCGGTCGCCCGCGCCGCCCCGCCCGACCGGCCGACGGCCGGGCTCCTGAAGGTCTCGCTGACCAACTACCTCGCCGCCGCCGTGCTGATGCCCTACGCCGCCTTCCACGAGGCGGTGGAGCGCACCGGCTACGACGTGGAGCTGGTCCGCACCCGCTTCGGCGTCTCCTTCGAGCAGGCCTGCCACCGGCTGACGACGCTGAACCGCGCCGGCGCGCGGGGCGTGCCGTTCTTCATGCTGCGGGTGGATTCAGCCGGGAACATCTCCAAGCGCTACGCCAGCGGGGCCTTCCCCTTCTCGCGCTTCGGCGGCGCCTGCCCGCGCTGGAACATCCACTCCAGCTTCCGCACCCCCGGCCGGATCATCACCCAGATCGTCGAGACCCCGGACGGCGAGCGCTGGTTCACCTTCGCCCGCACGGTGGCGCGCATGGCCGGGCCTTTGACCGGCGACGACGCCGACCTGGCCATTGGCATGGGCTGCGAGCTGAAATACGCCGAGAAGCTGCACTATTCCCGGGGCCTGGACTTGCGCGAGCCGGTGGCCACCGGCATAGGCCCGGCCTGCCGCATCTGCGAGCGCCCCGCCTGCCCGCAGCGCGCGGCCGAGCCGATCAACCGGACGCTGACGGTGGACGACTTCACCAAGTCGATCTCGCCCTACCCGTTCGCGGCGCGTTGAGAGAACGGCGTTTGATTGCCGCTACGGACTCACTCCTCTAAGCTGCCGAAAGGTGGGGATATTCAGGCGTCTATGACCAAGCGTAGGGGCACGCGCGCCACAGGCCGGTTCACCCGGAAACGCGAGGCGATCATCGCGGCCTCGACGGATTTCATCAACCGCGACGGAGTGAAGGGCCTGACGCTGTCGGCCGCCGCCGCGGCCGTGGGCCTCTCCACCACCAGCGTCACCTACTACTTCCGCCGCAAGGACGACCTGGCCGCCGCCTGCTTCCTGCGCGGCATCGAGCAGCTGCACGAGATCGCGACCAAGGCCGCAGCCGCGCCGACGCCGGCCGAGCGGCTGCACCTGCTGCTCGAGCTCTACCTGGAGCGCCAGCGGCAGGCGATCGCCGGGGAGGCGCCGCCCCTGCCGCTGCTCAACGACATCCGCGCCCTCTCCGAGGAGCCCCGGCGGGAGGTGGCCGACGCCTTCATGAAGGTGTTCCGCACCGTGCGCGGGATCTTCGAGTCGGAGGAGCTGGCCTGGCTAGGCCGCGGGCGGCGCACGGCGCGCACGCACATGCTGCTGGAGCAGCTCTTCTGGACCTCCGCCTGGCTGGCCGCCTATCCCGCCCAGGACTACGGCCAGGTGCGCGAGCGGATGTTCGACATCCTGGCGAACGGCCTGGCGGCCGAGAGCGACGTCTGGGCCCCCAAGCCGCTGCCGCAGGACGCCCGCCGCCGCAGCGACCGCCAGGAGATGAGCCGCGACACCTTCCTGCAGGCCGCCACCCGGCTGATCAACGCCCGCGGCTACAA
>DASPLZ010000177.1:0-2875 GCA_035627295.1 Phenylobacterium sp.
TGGGTAAGCGACCTCGCCGCTGGCGCTGCCGAAGACGTTGCGGCCGCCAGCCTCGCGCGCCCAGGGGATTTGAGGCTCCTGAACAAGTCGGACCTGGCCGCGGGCGCTCGCCCCCAAACCCCGCCGGGAATCGAGGTGCAGGTCACCAGCGCCCGTGATCCCGCTGAGACGGACCGGATTCGGATCCTGCTCACCCAGACGGTGGTCGAGCGCGCCTCAGGCGCCTTCCCCGCCGGCACCCGCCAGCGGCACGCTTCAGCGCTTCAGGCTGCGCTGGGCCACGTCAACCGCGCCCTGGCCGAGGCGGAGCCGGAGCTGGCCGCCGAGGATGTCCGGCTGGCCACGCGGGCGCTCGACAGCATCACCGGCCGAATCGGCGCCGAGGAGGTGCTGGGGCGCGTGTTCGCCACCTTCTGCATCGGCAAGTGATGTTTCACGTGAAACATCCGCTGAGGGACGATCCGCCGCTCGCGTCCGCGCCGCCCCGCACGTATATAGCCGCCCATGCCCGAGACCTGGGACGTCATCGTGATCGGTGGAGGCCACGCCTGCTGTGAGGCGGCCGCGGCGGCGGCGCGCACCGGCGCGCGCACCCTCCTGCTCACCCACAAGCTCGAAACCATCGGCGAGATGTCCTGCAACCCGGCGATCGGCGGGCTGGGCAAGGGCCACCTCGTGCGGGAGGTGGACGCCCTCGACGGCCTGATGGGCCGGCTGGCCGACGCCGCCGGCATCCAGTTCCGGCTGCTCAACCGCTCCAAGGGCGCGGCCGTTCGTGGGCCGCGCGCGCAGATCGACCGCCGGCTCTACCGGGAGGCCATGCAGGCCGAGCTGGCCGCCACGCCGGGTCTGACTATCCGCGCCGCGGCCGTGGAGGATCTGCTGGTCGAGGGTGAGCGGGTCGCCGGTGTGACCGCGGCGAGCGGCGAGACCTACCGGTCAGGCCGGGTGGTGCTGACCACCGGCACCTTCCTCAACGGGGTCATCCACCGCGGCGAGGAGCGGATTCCCGCCGGCCGGATCGGCGACGCCCCGGCCCTCGGCCTCTCCGAGCGGCTCTATGGTCTGGGCCTGGCCATGGGCCGGCTGAAGACCGGCACGCCCGCCCGGCTCGACGGCCGCACCATCGCCTGGGACGCCCTGGAACTGCAGCAAGGCGACGAGACGCCGGCGCCGTTCTCCTTCCTGACGCCCGCTATCGACCGGGCGCAGGTCGCCTGCGGGGTCACCTACACCAATGCGGAAACTCACCGGATCATCGCCGAGCGCCTGGGCGAGTCGGCGGTCTACGGCGGCCGCGCCACCGGTGTCGGCCCGCGCTATTGCCCCTCGATCGAGGACAAGGTGGTGCGGTTCGCCGATCGCACCAGTCACCAGATCTTCCTGGAGCCGGAGGGCCTGGACGACGACACGGTCTATCCGAACGGCGTCTCCACCTCGGTGTCGGAGGAGACCCAGCTCGCCTTTCTGCGCACCATCAAGGGGCTGGAGAAGGTTGAGGTCCGCCGCTTCGGCTACGCCATCGAGTATGACTACGTCGACCCGCGCGAGCTCTCGCCGGCGCTGGAGGTCAAGCGCCTGCCGGGACTCTACCTGGCCGGCCAGATCAACGGCACCACCGGCTATGAGGAGGCCGCCGCCCAGGGACTGGTCGCCGGCCTCAACGCCGCCCGCGCGGCCGGCGGCGCCGACCCGGCGGTCTTCGGGCGCGACGAGGCCTACATCGGCGTGATGGTCGACGATCTCGTCACCCGGGGCGTCAGCGAGCCCTACCGCATGTTCACCAGCCGGGCGGAGTTCCGCCTGACGCTGCGGGCCGACAACGCCGACCAGCGCCTGACCGACCGGGGCCTGGCGCTCGGCTGCGTCGGAGCCGCCCGCGCAGCCGCCTGGGCGGACAAGCGCGCGCGCCTGGCGGCGGCCCGCAGCCGCGCCGCCGAACTGACCATCACCCCCGCCGAAGCCGCCCGCCACGGGCTGCCGGTGAAGGCTGACGGCGTGCGCCGCGACGTCACCGCTCTCCTGGCCTATCCGACCATCGACTTCACCGCCCTCGAATCCATCTGGCCGGAGCTCGCGGGCTGGGCGGCCGATGTCCGTGAGCAGGTCGAGATCGACGCCGCCTACGCGGGCTACCTCGACCGGCAGGCCGCCGACGTGGCCGCCTTCCGTCGCGACGAGGATCTCGCCCTGCCCGACGACCTCGACTACGCCGCCATCGGCGGGCTTTCCAACGAGGTGCGCGGCAAGCTCGCCGCCGTGCGCCCGCGCACCCTTGGCCAGGCCGCCCGCATCGAGGGCGTCACCCCCGGCGCCCTCACCGCCCTGCTCGCCCATGCCCGCCGCGCCCGCGCCGCTTGAGGCCGCGCCCTCGGTGGCGACCGCGGCTGACTTCGCCGCGGCCGCTGGCGCCGGCCCGGCGCAGATGGCCGACCTCGAGGCCTACCTCGCCCGGCTGACGGAGGCCAACCAGGTGATGAACCTGGTTGGCCCCTCGACCCTCGACATCTTCTGGTCGCGCCACGCCTGGGACTCCGCCCAACTGCTGGACCTCGCGCCGGACGCCCTCACCTGGGCCGATCTCGGCGCCGGCGCCGGGCTGCCGGGCGTGGTGCTGGCGATCCTGCTGAAGGGACGGGCGGACGCGCAGGTGCACCTCGTGGACTCCATGACCAAGCGCTGCCGGTTCCTGGAGGAGGTGGTCCGCGCCCTCGACCTGCCGGCCGTTGTCCACAACGCCCGCGCCGAAGACCTCGACATCAAGGTGGATGTCGTCACCGCCCGCGCTTGCGCCCCCCTCCCTAAACTGCTTGGCTTCGCCCGGCCCTATCTGGCGCGCGGGGCCAGGGGGCTGTTCCTGAAGGGACAAGATGTT